>NZ_BAAAHG010000001.1:0-268841 GCF_039525155.1 Streptomyces thermoalcalitolerans
CTCGAGCCGGCCGCGCAGCCGCCCGACCACCGCGGCCGGCCACAGGCCGGCGAGGTCGACACGCCGGTCGCGCAGCTCGTGCGCGGGCACGCCCAGATAGGTGGGCGCCGTACCGGGAAGGAAACGCACCCCGGCCCAGAGCGCGGGCGGCCCGAGAGGGGCGTATGCGCGTGTGTCCGCACCGGCGACGAGCAGTCGCCCCTCGCTCCACAGCAGGTCCATGCAGCCGTCGGGCAGCACGGGGCGTGCCCCGGAGGGGGCCGGGATGCTGCGCCACACGACCGCGCCGGGCAGGCGGGAGGGGCGTTCCTGGTACACGCGGACAGGCTACCCGCGCCCTGCCGGGCCCCCGTCCCGTCGCTTTCCCGTCACCTTCCGCGTCACTTCCGCGTCACTTCTGCATCGCTTCCGCGTCACTTCTGCATCGCTTCCGCGTCACTTCTGCGTCGACGAACCGTTCCGGTCGTTCTTGTGCGGACTGCGCACACGCGCGCTCTTCACATGGGCCCGCAGCCGTGCCGTCACGTCCTCCGGGGGCAGGAAACGCGACCAGCGCTCGGGGAACTCCGACGGCATGTCCGAGTCGTCCGGGTCGTCGGGGGAACCCTTGCGGAGCGCGGCGGCGCGGGCCACGTACTCGGCGATCTGTGCCTGGCGCACCCGCTCGTTGGCGGCGCGGGCCGCGGCGGTGGCGGCGGTCGGCCAGACATGGTCGATGGCGGCGTTGACCGCGGCCCCGACGAGCACGGCGAACGCGGACACCCCGATCCACAGCAGCACGGCGACCGGCGCGGCCAGGGAGCCGTAGATGGTCGGGCCCTCGACGGTGTTGGTGAGGTAGATCCGCAGCAGGAAGCTGCCCACCACCCACATGGCCAGGGCCACCAGGGCACCGGGCACGTCCTCGATCCACGGGGAGCGCACCGGCACGGACACGTGGTACAGCGTGGTCAGGAAGACGACGGACAGCACGATGACGACGGGCCAGTACAGGATCTGGACGAGCGTCGTCGACCAGGGCAGGATCCGCACCACCGCGTCCGGTCCCGCCACCATCAGCGGCAGCGCGACCGAGCCGATCAGCAGGGCCACGATGAACAGCCCGAAGGCCAGCAGCCGGGTCTTGACGATGCCGCGTACGCCGTCGAGGCCGTACATGACGGTGATGGTGTCGATGAAGACGTTCACCGCGCGCGAGCCGGACCACACGGCGAGCACGAAGCCGAGGGAGATCACATCGGGTCTGCCGCCCTTGGTCACGTCCCGCAGGATCGGCTCCGCGATGTCCCTCACGCCCTGGTCGGACAGGACCGTGCGGGAGGCGTCGAGGATGTTGCGCTGCACGCCGGCGATGGTGTCGGCGCCGGTCCAGGCGTCGACGTAGCCGAGCAGCCCGATCAGGCTGAGCAGCAGCGGCGGCACCGACAGCAGGGAGAAGAACGCCGCCTCGGCCGCGAGGCCCAGGATCCGGTACTCCATGCACGAATTGACGGTGTCCTTGAGCAGCAGCCAGGCCATCCTCCGTTTGGATACGTTCCGGTAGAGGGCTCGGGCCCGGTGGAGGCGGCCGGACGGCCTGTCGGGGGACTCACTGGCGGACTGCACGTCCTAAAGGTATATCCCTGCCGGGGGCCGTCCCACTCGTCGACCGGGGCGTTCACCAGGCAGGACACCGCCGCCGGTACCCGGTCGGCCGGGTCCGGCACGGCCGTGTGGTGGCCGACGGCACACCACGGGTAGGTTGCGTGCCATGGCAGCCAGCACCCATACCGTGACCAACCAGGTGCCCCCGCTGACCGGCTACGACGTCTTCGCCACCGACCGCGCCCTGGTCGAGGCGGTCGAGCGGTATGTCGAGGCCGGGCTGCTCGAGGAGGTGCGCGAGGAGCTGTCGTCGCTCGGACGGTCCGCCGGCTCGGCCCAGGTGCAGGAGTGGGCCGCGCAGGCCAACAGCCATCCGCCGCGGCTGCGCACGCACGACCGCTACGGGCACCGCATCGACGAGGTCGAGTTCCACCCGGCCTGGCACCGGCTGCTCGGCAAGGGCGTCTCGGCCGGGCTGACCGCGGCCTGGAACCGTCCGGCGGGTCATGTGCGGCGCGCGGCCGGGTTCCTGGTGTGGACGCAGGCCGAGGCCGGCAACGGCTGTCCGCTGTCGATGACCCACGCGGCCGTGCCCGCGCTGCGCGCCGACCCGGATCTGGCGGCCGAGTGGGAGCCGCGGCTGACGTCCACGGTCTACGACCGCGAGCTGCGGCCCGCCCGGCTGAAGGCCGGGGTCCTGTTCGGGATGGGCATGACCGAGAAACAGGGCGGCAGCGACGTCCGGGCGAACACCACCTCGGCACGGCCCCTCGCCGAGGACGGCGCCTACGAGCTGACCGGGCACAAGTGGTTCTGCTCGGCGCCGATGTCGGACGGGTTCCTGGTGCTGGCGCAGGCGCCGGGAGGGCTCACCTGCTTCCTGGTGCCGCGGGTGCTGCCGGACGGCACCTGGAACGTGTTCCTGATCCAGCGGCTGAAGGACAAGCTGGGCAACCGGTCGAACGCCTCCGCCGAGGTGGAGTTCGACGGGACCTGGGCGCGCCGGGTCGGCGAGGAGGGGCGCGGGGTGCGCACCATCATCGGGATGGTGGCGGCGACCCGGCTGGACTGCGTGCTCGGTTCGGCGGGGCTGATGCGGCAGGCGGTGGCGCAGGCGGTGCACCACTGCACCCACCGTTCGGCCTTCGGCGGGCCGCTCGTCGACAAGCCGCTGATGCGCAATGTGCTGGCCGACCTCGCGCTGGAGTCGGAGGCGGCGACGGCGCTCGCGCTGCGGCTCGCGGCCGCCTGTGACGACGGCGGCGAACAGGAGCGGGCCTTTCTGCGTCTGGCGGTGCCGGCCGCCAAGTACTGGGTGACCAAGCGGTGCGCGCCGGTCGCGGTGGAGGCCGCCGAGTGCCTGGGGGGCAACGGGTACGTGGAGGAGTCCGGGCTGCCCCGCCTGGTGCGGGAGTCGCCGCTCAACTCCATCTGGGAGGGCGCGGGGAACATCCAGGCGCTGGACGTGCTGCGTGCGCTGCGGCGGGAGCAGGGGGCGCTCGACGCGTATCTGCGGGAGGTGGGCCGGGCGCGCGGCGCCGATCACCGGCTGGACGCGGCGATCAAGGACCTGCTGACCGAGCTGGCCGACCTGGAGGGGGTGGAGGCCCGGGCCCGGCGGCTGGCCGAACGGATGGCGCTGGTGCTCCAGGGGGCACTGCTGGTGCGGCACGCGCCGCCGGAGGTCGCCGACGCGTTCTGCGCCTCGCGGCTGGGCGGCGAGTGGGGTGCGGCCTTCGGCACGCTGCCGCACACCCTGAACCTGGCGGCGGTGGTGGACCGGGCGCGCCCGGCGCACTGAGGGGCGCACCGGCGGCGGGCGCGGCGCGGGGGTGGTGCTGCGCCGACACGGCACCACCCCCGCTGTCACCGGCCTCGCGCGGGCCGGGGGCGTCGCACGGGGCGACGTGTCACGAGTCTCGACCGGCGCACGCTCGTCCACCAGGGTTGCAAGGGGTTGCATCCTGCCGGCCCTCGTGCCCGGACTGCGCCCTTCCGCGTTCTCCGGACGGCACCATGAATCAGGCGTGCCCCCCTTTCCGGAAGGACACCAGTGGCGAAGACGCCGAAGAACATGACGCAGCTCACCGCCGTCGACACGGCGCAGGCGGCGCGGACGCTGAGCGAGACGCGCTCCGCGACGCTCGCCGGACGGCGTGCGCGGGTGGCACCGCGCCCGGTGATCGGGCAGTCCTGGGAGCGGTTGCTGCGCCGCGGCCTCGACCCCGACCAGGGAGCCTGGGTCCGTCCGCTGTCCCCCGAGGAGGTGGCACGGCGGCGGGAGACGTCCCCGCTGCGGCATGTGCTGCCGGTGCTGCGCGAGGGACTGCTGCCGGCCTCAAACGCCGTCCGCCACATCATGGTGGTCGCCGACGAGGACGGCCGGGTGCTGTGGCGCGAGGGCAGCCCGTCGGTGCTGCGCAAGGCCGACCGGCTCGGTTTCGCGCCCGGCGCCGACTGGCGGGAGGAGACCGTCGGCACCAACGGGGTGGGCACCGCCGCGGTGGTGCGCCGGCCCGTCCAGGTCTTCGCCTCGGAGCACTTCGTGCGCTCGCACGCCTCGTGGACCTGCGCGGGCGCCCCCGTCACCGACCCCCGCAACGGCCGACTCCTCGGTGTGGTGGACGTCAGCGGGCCGCTGGAGACCATGCACCCGGCCACGGCGGCCTGGGTCGGCTCGGTGGCCAAACTGGCCGAGGCGCGGTTACGGGAGCTGCACCAGGCCTCGCTGGAGCGGCTGCGGGCGGTGGGTGCGCCGGTGCTGGCCCGGCTGGGCGGCCGGGCGGCGGTGGTGGACGGGGACGGCTGGACGGCGGCGGTGACCCGGATGCCGTACACCGAGCGGATCGCGCTGCCCAAGTCCCCCACGCCGGGCCGCCGGTGGCTGCCGTCGATCGGTCTGTGCTCCCTGGAGCCGCTGGGGGACGGCTGGTTGGTGCGGGCGGGCGAGGAACCGGTCCCGCAGGACGGCGTCCGGATCGTACTGGACCTGACCCGGCCGCACCGCTGGTCGGTGACGGTCCTCGGCGGCGTGGGCTCCTGGAGCCAGGAACTGAGCCCCCGGCACGCCGAACTGCTCTATCTGCTCGCCGAGCACCGCTCCGGGCGCAGCGCGGCGGAACTGGCCGAGGACCTCTACGGCGACCCGGCCCGCACCGTGACCGTGCGGGCGGAGATGTCCCGGGTGCGGCGGTATCTGGGCGCGTTCCTGGAGCACCGCCCCTACCGCTTCCGTGAGGACATCGAGGTCGAGGTGCTGCTTCCGGACGACCCGACCGCCCTGCTGCCGCACTCGGCGGCACCGGCGGTACGGCTCGGACGGGCGTCCTCGCACGGCTCCTGAGACGCGGGCACGGCTCCTGAGAGGCGTACACGACTCCCGAGAGGCGGGCACGGCTCCCGAGAGGCGTACACGACTCCTGGGACACGCAAGAGCGACCCGAACGTTTCCGCCAACGGCCCGGGCGATCCGCGGGGCGCCCCGAGCGGCCCCGAAGGCGGCTCGGGTGGTCCCGGGGTGGCATCTTCCGTGCATTTGCCGGGTCTTCGTCCTCCAGCGGCCCGGACTGCCGTAGCATCGCCTGTGGTCGCCCCGTCTGCTTCTCGGCCAATGCTCGAACCGGCCGGAGCAGTTGGGCCCGCCGCGGAGAGGACCCAGGGGGCGCCCGGAGGCGGACCGAGCCCTGAAAAGGGAGCTCTGTATGAGGCAGCGCGGCAGACATCGCAGGCGCAGACGGGGCAGGGTGCTGCGTGCGGCCCTGGCCGGGACCGGCCTTGCGCTGACCGCGGCGGCCACCCTGATCAGCACCTCGCAGGCCACGATCGCCGTCGATCCCGGCGCCCTGAAACCGCTCACCTCCTCCACCGAACTCGACCGGCTGCGGCTGACCGAACAGCCCGTGCCGCAGCGCTCCCTGGACCGGCTCGCCGCGGCGATGGGCCAACCGGTCGGCGTCACCGAGGTACTGGACAGCGCCGACCGCCGACTGCGCACCGAGGACCAGTGCAGCGCCGAGGAGAAGAAGGCCCTGCCGATCGAACCGGCGGCCACCCGCGCGTACTGCTGGGACACCGCCGACGCCACCACCCGCCACTGGCAGCCGAAGTCGGTGACCACCTCCGGGGACGCCGACACCGACGGCCGGTGGGGCGCCCACCGGGTGATCCTCTCCGGCTGGTCGTACGACGCCGGCGACGGCCGAGGCCTGGCCCGGGTGGCGTTCGTCAACGCCGACGACCCGGACAACCTCACCTACACCTGGGCGCTGCTCGTCGTCCCGGTCGACGGCGGGCGGGACTACCGGGGGCTGGTCTCCCGGGTGTCGGGCATGGTCTGGTACCGGAACAAGCTGCTGGTCACCACCTCCGGCGCCGAGCGCGACGCGCTGTACGTCTACGACCTGCACCGCATCCAGCGCGCCACGGTCGACAGCAAGGCGGTGGGCCGTGTGCCCGGCGGCTGGTCCGCGCACGGCTACCGGTGGGTGCTGCCCGCGGTCGCCTCCTACCGCCCGGCCGACGGCGACTGCGTCGAGCCGTCCGGGCGGGGCGGGGCGGAGCGCTCCGCCCCGCCCTGCCCGGACGGCCTCTCCCTGGACCGCAGTTCCGCACCGGAGACCCTGGTCGCCAGCCGGGCGGCGCCCGCGGCGGACGGCAACGGCCGCACGCTTCTGTGGCGCTACTCCCTCAGCCGGGACCCCGCCCGCCCCGGTCTGCTGGCCACCGACTCCTCCGGGACGGCGGCCGCGCACGAGGCGTACGAGTCGAGGGCGAGCGGCGTCCGGGGTGTGCTCTCCCACCGGACGCATCCCCTCTCGCCCCCCGACTGGTACCTGGGCCGCCCCGCGGACGAGGGCACCCGCGGCATCCTGCTGCGGCAGGACCGCCGGGGCGCGAAGACGATCGCGTGCGGCCCCGAGGGCACCCACCACTGCTGGGGCGACGGCACCGGTTCCCTGTCCTACTGGCAGGAGACCGGCGAGATCTGGTCCCTGTCGGGCCGCATGCTGTTCGCGCTGCCACTGTCCTCGGTCGACCGGGAGATGCGGTAGGACACCGTCCCTGGCGACGCCTGCGGAGACGCGGTGGAGCGCCGTTCCCCGGGTGGAGCGCCGCTTGCCAGGACACCTGCGGGTGAGACGGGACACCCTCGATCGACAACGGCCCGCGGCGGATGATTCCCTGACCGGCATGACGAGCATTGCCGTGACCACCTGGTCCCTGGAACAGACCTCCCCCAGCGACCTCCTGCCGGCCGCCGCACCCGAGGGAGAGGTGCGGATCGTCCGGTCCGAGGTGCCCTCCCCCGAGTTCAGCCGGTTTCTGTACGCCTCGGTCGGCGCCGACATCCGGTGGACGGACCGGCTGGGGTGGACGTACGCCCAGTGGCAGGAGTACCTGGAGCGTCCGGGTGTCGAGACATGGGTGGCGTACGAGCGTGGCACACCGGCGGGTTACGTCGAACTGGAGGCCCAGGACGAGGGCGTCGTGGAGATCGTCTACTTCGGTCTGATCCGGTCCTTCCGCGGCCGCGGCATCGGCGGGCACCTGCTGTCGTACGGCACCGCCCGCGCCTGGGACCTGGCCGACCGCTGGCCGGGACGGCCGCCGACGAAGCGGGTGTGGCTGCACACCTGCAGCAAGGACGGCGAGTACGCGATGGACAACTACCTGCGCCGCGGCTTCAAGCTCTTCGACACCAAGGTCGAGATGGAGCCGGACATTCCGACCCCGGGCCCCTGGCCGGGGGCCTACCGCACCTGAGCCGCGGGGACACCGGCACACGCGGCCACTGTGACCTGCACCATTCTCCTCTCGCACCCTGAGACATGGATGTCCGTATTACGGACGATGCTGGACGCTGTCCAGATCTCCGTGCCACGCTTCCGCCATGTCTGGAACCGGGATCGCCTTGGTGAGCCGACGGCACGTCGACCACGGCCACATGTCCAGCGCCATCTGTTCGGCCTGTTGACCTCGCCCGTAGTGGCCTGACACCACGGGCCCGGCACCACCGGTTCCTCCCCCGTTCTCCCGCTCTTCCGCCTGCGCAATGAGGCGCGGGTGTGTCCGTCTGCCCGCTCACCTGCGCAGATCCGCCGATCCGCAGGTCCACACGCCGCATCCCCCGCTGTCCCGAAGGACGTATCGACCATGGCTGCCTCCTCGCAGAAGTCTGTCGCGCCCCGCCGCAAGGTGACCCGTCACCGTGGCGAGGGGCAGTGGGCCGTGGGGCATCTGACCCCGCTCAACAGCAACGAGCAGTTCAAGAAGGACGACGACGGTCTCAATGTGCGGACACGCATTGAGACGATCTACTCCAAGCGCGGCTTCGACTCCATCGACCCCACCGACCTGCGGGGGCGCATGCGCTGGTGGGGCCTGTACACCCAGCGCAGGCCCGGTATCGACGGCGGCAGGACCGGGGTCCTGGAGCCGGAGGAGCTGGACGACCGCTACTTCATGATGCGCGTGCGCATCGACGGCGGCCGGCTGACCACCCGGCAGCTGCGTGTCATCGGTGAGATCTCCCAGGAGTTCGCGCGCGGCACCGCCGACATCACCGACCGGCAGAACATCCAGTACCACTGGGTCCAAATCGAGGACGTGCCCGAGATCTGGAACCGGCTGGAGGCGGTCGGCCTGTCCACGGTCACCGCCTGCGGCGACACCCCGCGCGTGATGATCGGCTCGCCGGTCGCCGGCATCGCCGCCGACGAGATCATCGACGCCACTCCGGCCCTGGAGGAGATGAAGCGCCGCGTCCTGGGCAACAAGGCCTATTCGAACCTCCCCCGGAAGTTCAAGACGGCCATCTCCGGCTCCCCCCTGCTGGACGTGGTGCACGAGATCAACGACGTCGCGTTCGTCGGCGTGCGCCACCCCGAGCACGGGCCGGGCTTCGACCTGTGGGTGGGAGGCGGTCTGTCCACCAACCCCAAGCTGGGGGTGCGGCTGGGCGCCTGGGTGCCGCTGGAGGAGGTCCCGGACGTCTACGAGGGCGTTCTGTCGATCTTCCGCGACTACGGCTACCGCCGGCTGCGCAACCGCGCCCGGCTGAAGTTCCTCGTCGCCGACTGGGGTCCGGAGAAGTTCCGTCAGGTGCTGGAGGACGAGTACCTCAAGCGCAAGCTCGTCGACGGGCCCGCCCCCGAGCAGCCCGTCCAGCAGTGGCGCGACCACATCGGTGTGCACCGGCAGAAGGACGGCCGTTTCTACGTCGGCTTCGCCCCGCGTGTCGGCCGGGTCGACGGCGCCACGCTGACCAAGATCGCCGATCTGGCCGAGGCCCACGGCTCCGAGCGGATCCGCACCACCGTCGAACAGAAGATGATCATCCTCGATGTCGAGGAGGACCGGGTCGACTCGCTGCTCGAGGGCCTGGAGGCGCTGGACCTGACCGCCCGGCCGTCCTCGTTCCGGCGCGGCACCATGGCCTGCACCGGCATCGAGTTCTGCAAGCTCGCCATCGTCGAGACCAAGGAGCGCGGCGCCCGGCTGATCGACGAACTCGAGCGCCGGCTGCCGGAGTTCGACGAGCCGATCACCATCAACCTCAACGGCTGCCCGAACGCCTGCGCCCGCATCCAGGTCGCGGACATCGGTCTGAAGGGCCAGCTGGTCCTGAACGACAAGGGCGAGCAGGTCGAGGGCTACCAGGTGCACCTGGGCGGCGCACTCGGCCTGGAGCCCGGCTTCGGCCGCAAGGTGCGCGGTCTGAAGGTCACGGCGGACGAACTGCCCGACTACATCGAGCGGGTGCTCAGGCGCTACCTGAAGGAGCGCGAGGACGGCGAACGCTTCGCCGCCTGGGCCGCCCGTGCCTCCGAGGAGGCACTGTCGTGAGCGAGCGGGCGGCACCGTTCTACTGCCCGTACTGCGGCGACGAGGACCTGCGTCCCGGCGAGCAGGGCCATGGCACCTGGGAATGCGCGGCGTGCAACCGGGGGTTCCGGCTGACGTTCCTCGGGCTGCTGGCCCGGGGCGTCAAGCGGGCCGACCACAGAGGGGACCAGGGGATATGACGACGACTCAGGAAGAGCTCGACGCCGAGGAGTTGAAGGAGCTGGCCGAGCGGGCCGGCCGTGACCTGGAGGACGCCTCCGCGCTGGAGATCCTCCAGTGGGCGGCCGACACCTTCGGCAAGCGGTTCTGCGTGACCTCCTCGATGGAGGACGCGGTGGTCGCCCACCTCGCCTCCCGCGTCCTGCCCGGCGTGGACGTGGTGTTCCTCGACACCGGTTACCACTTCCCGGAGACCATCGGCACCCGCGACGCGGTCGAGGCCGTGATGGACGTCAACGTCGTCACCCTCACCCCCCGGCAGACGGTCGCCGAACAGGACGCCGAGTACGGCCCGAGGCTGTACGAGCGCGACCCCGATCTGTGCTGCCGGCTGCGCAAGGTGCAGCCGCTGGCGGAGGGCCTCAAGGGCTATCTGGCGTGGGCGACCGGGCTGCGCCGCGACGAGTCCCCGACCCGGGCGAACACCCCGGTGGTCGGCTGGGACGCCAGGCGGCAGAAGGTCAAGATCTCCCCGATCGCCCGCTGGACCCAGGACGACGTGGACGCCTACATCGCCGAACACGGCGTGCTCACCAATCCGCTGCTGATGGACGGCTACGGCTCCATCGGCTGCGCGCCCTGCACCCGGCGGCTGCGGGAGGGCGAGGACGCGCGGGCCGGCCGCTGGGCGGGCACCGCCAAGACCGAGTGCGGACTGCACACATGACGGCACACATGACGACTTCTCGGACTCAGGAGAATCACGTGACGACCGGAGCCACCGTCTGGCTCACGGGTCTGCCGAGCGCCGGCAAGACCACCATCGCGCGGGAGCTGGCCGGGCGGCTGCGCGCGGAGGGCCGCCGCGTCGAGGTGCTCGACGGCGACGAGATCCGTGAGTTCCTCTCCGCGGGCCTCGGCTTCAGCCGCGAGGACCGGCACACCAATGTGCAGCGCATCGGCTTCGTCGCCGAACTGCTCGCCCGCAACGGCGTGCTGGCCCTGGTCCCGGTGATCGCGCCGTACGCGGACAGCCGGGACGCGGTGCGCAAGCGGCACGAGAAGAACGGGACCACGTACCTCGAGGTGCACGTGGCCGCTCCGGTCGAGGTGTGCTCCGCCCGCGATGTCAAGGGCCTGTACGCCAAGCAGGCCGCCGGCGAGCTGACCGGCCTGACCGGTGTCGACGACCCGTACGAGGAGCCCGTCGCGCCGGATCTGCGCATCGAGTCGCAGCACCAGACCGTCCAGGAGTCCGCGGCGTCCGTGTACGCCCTGCTCAGCGAAAGGGGACTGGTATGACGACCGTCGCCGAGGTCACGGGGGGCGGCAGGGGCACGGACAGCCCGTACTCCCTCTCCCACCTGGACGCCCTCGAGTCCGAGGCGGTGCACATCTTCCGCGAGGTGGCGGGCGAGTTCGAGAACCCGGTGCTGCTGTTCTCCGGCGGCAAGGACTCGATCGTGATGCTGCACCTGGCGCTGAAGGCGTTCGCCCCGGCCGCCGTCCCCTTCCCGCTGCTGCACGTGGACACCGGGCACAACTTCCCCGAGGTCCTCGCCTACCGGGACCGCACGGTGGCCCGGCACAACCTGCGTCTGCACATCGCCTCCGTGCAGGACTACATCGACCGCGGCGTCCTCAAGGAGCGCCCCGACGGCACCCGCAACCCGCTGCAGACCCTGCCGCTGACCGAGAAGATCCGCAGCGAGCGGTTCGACGCGGTCTTCGGCGGCGGACGCCGCGACGAGGAGAAGGCCCGCGCCAAGGAGCGGGTGTTCTCGCTGCGGGACGAGTTCTCCCAGTGGGACCCGCGCCGCCAGCGGCCCGAGCTGTGGAACCTCTACAACGGCCGGCACGCGCCCGGCGAGCACGTACGGGTGTTCCCGCTGTCCAACTGGACCGAGCTGGACGTCTGGCAGTACATCGCCCGCGAGGGCATCGAGCTGCCCGAGATCTACTTCGCCCATGAGCGCGAGGTGTTCCTGCGCAACGGCATGTGGCTGACCGCCGGTGACTGGGGCGGCCCCAAGGAGGGCGAGCGGGTCGAGAAGCGGCTGGTGCGCTACCGCACGGTCGGCGACATGTCCTGCACCGGAGCCGTCGACTCGGACGCCGACACCGTCGAGAAGGTGATCGCCGAGATCGCCGCGTCGCGTCTGACGGAGCGCGGCGCCACCCGGGCCGACGACAAGCTGTCCGAGGCCGCGATGGAGGACCGCAAGCGCGAGGGGTACTTCTAGAGATGAGCACGACCACCACCGAGGAGCTCTCGGCCACCACCCTGCTGCGGTTCGCCACCGCGGGCTCCGTCGACGACGGCAAGTCCACTCTCGTCGGCCGGCTGCTGCACGACTCCAAGTCGGTCCTGGCCGACCAGCTGGAGGCCGTGCGGCGCGCCTCGGCCGGCCGCGGCCAGGACTCCCCGGACCTCGCGCTGCTGACGGACGGCCTGCGGGCCGAGCGCGAGCAGGGCATCACCATCGACGTGGCCTACCGCTACTTCGCCACCCCGCGCCGCCGGTTCATCCTCGCGGACACGCCGGGCCATGTGCAGTACACGCGGAACATGGTCACCGGTGCCTCCACCGCCGAGCTGACCGTGATCCTGGTCGACGCCCGCAACGGCGTGGTGGAGCAGACCCGCCGGCACGCCGCGATCGCGGCCCTGCTCCGGGTTCCGCACGTGGTGCTCGCGGTCAACAAGATGGACCTGGTGGACCACCAGGAGTCCGTGTTCGCCGCGATCGCCGAGGAGTTCACGGCGTACGCGACCGAGCTGGGCATCCCCGAGGTCACCGCCGTCCCGATCTCGGCGCTCCACGGCGACAACGTGGTCGAGCCGTCCGCGACCATGGACTGGTACGGCGGCCCGACCGTCCTGGAGCACCTGGAGACGGTCCCGGTCAGTCACGACCTGGCGCACTGCCACGCCCGGCTGCCCGTGCAGTACGTGATCCGGCCGCAGACCGCCGAGCATCCCGACTACCGCGGCTACGCGGGGCAGATCGCCGCCGGCGCCTTCCGGGTCGGCGACGAGGTCACGGTGCTGCCGTCGGGCCGTACGACCCGGATCTCGGGCATCGACCTGCTGGGCAAGCCGGTCGACGTGGCCTGGACGCCCCAGTCGGTGACCGTTCTGCTGGAGGACGATCTCGACGTCTCGCGCGGCGACCTGATCGTGCCGAGCAAGGACGCGCCCGCGACCACCCAGGACGTGGAGGCGACCGTCTGCCATCTCGCCGACCAGCCGCTGACCGTGGGCCACCGGGTACTGCTCAAGCACGGCACCCGCACGGTCAAGGCGATCGTCAAGGACATCCCGTCCCGGCTGACCCTCGACGACCTGTCCCTGCACCCGCACCCGGGCCGGCTCGTCGCCAACGACATCGGCCGGGTGAAGATCCGCACCGCCGAGCCGCTGCCGGTCGACTCCTACGCCGACTCGCGCCGCACCGGCTCCTTCATCCTGATCGACCCGTCCGACGGCGCCACGCTCACCGCGGGCATGGTCGGCGAGTCGTTCGCCTCGCCGGAGCCGGTCAAGGACACGGCCGACGACGACGGGTGGGACTTCTGAGCATGAGCCTCTCCGACTTCTACTCCGACTTCTACTCCACGTTCGCCAAGGAGGGCGGCCGGATCGGCAGCGGCGCCCTCGGCAGCGGACAGGGGGGAGTGCCGCGATGTGCGCGCTGACGTACGCGCCCTGCCCGCGCGCCCGCACCCCCCACCGCTTACCGAGACAACCTGCCGCTTCCCGGCCACGGTCCAAGGGACCGTGACCGCCGGGCCGACGAGAGGACGGACCCTTCGTGTCTGCCACCCACCGCCTCCCCATACTCCGGCGCGCCCTGGCCGCCGCCGTCGCCCTTCCGCTGCTCACGCTCACCGCCTGCGGCTACGGCTCCCAGGCCCAGGACGACGGCTCCCAGCAGAAGGTCGCCGCCGGGGCCGAGAAAATCGACGGCCTGGACTCCGTCCGGATCGGCTACTTCGGCAATGTGACGCACGCGACCGCGCTGGTCGGCGTGGAGAAGGGCTTCTTCCAGAAGGCCCTGGGCGGCACGGCCGTCAAAACCTCCGTCTTCAACGCCGGCCCCTCCGAGATCGAGGCGCTCAACTCCGGCTCCATCGACATCGGCTGGATCGGCCCCTCCCCGGCGATCAACGGCTACACCAAGTCCGGCGGCAAGAACCTGCGCATCATCGGCGGTTCGGCCTCCGGCGGGGTCAAGCTCGTGGTGAACCCGAAGAAGATCAAGTCCCTCGAGGACGTCAAGGGCAAGAGGATCGCCACCCCGCAGCTCGGCAACACCCAGGACGTGGCGTTCCTCAACTGGATCGCGGAACGGGGCTGGAAGGTCGACGCGCTCAGCGGCAAGGGCGACGTCTCGGTGCTCCGCACCGACAACAAGGTCACCCCGGACGCCTACAAGGCCGGCTCCATCGACGGCGCCTGGGTGCCGGAGCCGACCGCGTCCAAGCTGGTCGCCGAGGGCGCCAAGGTGCTGCTGGACGAGTCGACGCTGTGGCCGGACAAGAAGTTCGTGATCACGAACATCATCGTGTCGCAGAAGTTCCTCCGGGAGCACCCGAAGGCCGTGGAGGCCGTGCTGAAGGCCTCCGTCGAGACCAACAAGTGGATCAACGCCCACCCGGACGAGGCGAAGACCGCGGCGAACAAGCAGCTGCGGGCCGTCACCGGCAAGGCGCTGCCCGAGAACATCCTGGACATGGCCTGGGAGTCCATCCGGATCACCGACGACCCGCTGGCGTCCACCCTGGACGCCCAGGCACAGCACGCGGTCAAGGCGGGTCTGCTGGAGAAGCCGAAGCTGGACGGCATCTACGACCTCACCCTGCTGAACAAGGTCCTCAAGGCCGAGGGCGAGCCCGCCGTCGACGACGCCGGACTCGGCGTCCAGTAGAGCCGTAGCCGAAGAGTTCCCCGGGAGATGACGAGCATGGCCACGACCCTCGCCACGGCCGCCGAGCCCGTAGTGCACGCGGCGCGCCTCGAGAACGTCTCGAAGTCCTACACGACGCCGGGCGGGCAGCAGCTCGTCCTGGACGGCATCAGCCTCGATGTCGCCCCGGGCGAGTTCGTCACCCTCCTGGGGGCCTCGGGCTGCGGCAAGTCCACCTTGCTGAACCTGGTGGCGGGCCTCGACCGGCCCACCTCCGGCTCCCTCACGACGGACGGCCGCCCCGCCCTGATGTTCCAGGAGCACGCCCTGTTCCCGTGGCTGACCGCGGGCAAGAACATCGAACTCGCCCTGAAGCTCCGAGGGGTGCCGAAGCCGCAGCGGCGCGCCAGGGCCGAGGAGCTGCTCGAACTGGTCCGGCTGAAGGGTGCGTACGGCAAGCGGGTGCACGAGCTGTCCGGCGGTATGCGCCAGCGCGTGGCCCTGGCCCGCGCGCTCGCCCAGGAGAGCAAGCTGCTGCTGATGGACGAGCCGTTCGCGGCCCTGGACGCCATCACCCGGGACGTGCTGCACGACGAGCTGACCCGGATCTGGCAGGAGACCGGGGTGTCGGTCCTGTTCGTGACGCACAACGTGCGCGAGGCGGTGCGGCTCGCCCAGCGCGTGGTCCTGCTGTCCTCCCGTCCGGGCCGGGTGGCCCGCGAGTGGACGGTGGACATCCCGCAGCCGCGCCGTATCGAGGACGCGCCCGTCGCGGAGCTGTCCCGGGAGATCACCGAAGTACTGCGTGGGGAGATCCGCCGCCATGGCCAGCACTGACACCAAGACGGACCGCAGCGCCGAACTGGCCGACGTGGAGGCCGGGCTCGACGCGCTGGAGACTACCGAGACCGGGCGCACGCCCGTCCGGCAGATCGTCGTCGACAAGATCCTGCCGCCGATCGTGGCGATCACGGTGGTCCTGGCGGTCTGGCAGGCGCTGATCTCCTTCGAGGTGGTCGACGACCCGACCAAGCTGCCCTCGCCGGCCGATGTGGCCCGCGAGTTCCAGGACGCCTGGCTGCAGGGCACGCTGCTCGGCTTCATCTGGACGTCCGTCTCGCGCGGTCTGCTGGGCTTCCTGCTCGCGCTGGCGATCGGCACCCCGCTGGGGGTGCTGGTGGCCCGGGTGAAGTTCGTGCGCGCGGCCATCGGCCCGGTCCTGTCGGGTCTGCAGTCACTGCCGTCGGTGGCGTGGGTGCCGCCGGCGGTGATCTGGCTGGGCCTGAACAACTCGATGATGTACGCGGTGATCCTGCTCGGCGCGGTCCCGTCCATCGCCAACGGCCTGGTGTCCGGCATCGACCAGGTGCCGCCGCTGTTCCTGCGGGCGGGCCGCACGATGGGGGCGACGGGGCTCCGGGGCGCCTGGCACATCGTCCTGCCGGCCGCGCTGCCGGGCTATCTGGCCGGTCTGAAACAGGGCTGGGCGTTCTCCTGGCGCTCACTGATGGCGGCGGAGATCATCGCCTCCTCGCCGGATCTGGGCATCGGCCTGGGCGCCCTGCTGGAGAACGGCCGGAACGCGAGCTCCATGCCGATGGTGTTCCAGGCCATCATCCTGATCCTGTTCGTCGGCGTCGCCATCGACCTGCTGATCTTCAGTCCGCTGGAGCGGTGGGTGCTGCGCAGCCGTGGTCTCCTGGTGAAGAGCTGACCCATGTCCCGGCCCCCCGTCCAGCCCGTGCAGCCCGTTCTCCTGGTCGTAGCCCACGGCAGCCGCGACCCGCGGCACGCCGCCACCGTGCACGCCCTGGTGCGGCGGGTGCGCTCCCTGCGCCGCGGGCTGCGGGTGGAGACCGGCTTCCTCGACTTCGACCTGCCCTCACTGCAGGGCGTGCTGGAGTCGCTGGCGGCCCAGGGGGTGCGGGACGTGGTGGCTCTGCCGCTTCTGCTGACGCGCGCCTTCCACGCGAAGACGGACATCCCGTCGGTGCTGCGTCAGGCGCCGTCGCGGCTGCGCATCCGGCAGGCCGACGTCCTCGGCCCGTCACCGCTGCTGACCCAGGCCCTGGAGCGCCGGCTGCACGAGGCGGGGCTGTCCCCCGCCGACAAGTCCTCGACCGGGGTGGTTCTGGCCTCGGCGGGGTCCTCCGACCCGGAGGCGATCGCAGTGATCGCGGATATCGCGCGGGAGTGGCGGCGCAGGGGTTGGTGCGCCGTGCGACCTGCGTTCGCCTCCGCCTCTCCTCCGCGCACCGAGGACGCGGTGCGCGCACTGCGGGCGCTGGGCTGCGCGAAGGTCGCGGTCGCGCCGTACGTGCTGGCCCCGGGCCTTCTGCCGGACCGTATCGCGCGGGGCGCCGCCGAGGCACGGGCCGACGTCCTGGCCGATGTCCTCGGCCCGGCGCCGGAGGTGGCGCGGGTGCTGCTGGAGCGGTACGACGCGGCCCGGCTGCCGCTGCGGGCGCTCCCGGGCGCCTGACGGACGGCCGGCGGCGCGTCCGCGGTCCGGCACTCCCCCGTGGTGCCGGGCCGCGGACGGACCGGCCGTCGCCCACCGGACGACCCGGTGTGCGACGGTCACCGTTCCCTACAGCGTCGAGTGCCGCCCAAGTGTCACTGCGGCACCGCGAGAAGGACCGGACAGGGATCGGATCTCGCCAACCGTGCACACCGGACACCGCCGGGACCACCGGGCCTCCAGAAGCTTCTGAAGCCCAGGTGAAAGGGCCGGCGAGCAGGGGCTGGTCGATGAAGCAGGCGGGATCCACGAATCCGGCGCCAAGCGCCTACGGCGAAGCCCCCGCCCTTCCGCGCTGGAAGGACGGGGTGGCGGTGAAGAGGTCACGTTCGCGGGCCGCGGCAATCGCCCAGGACGGTGCGGTACGGGTCGGCCGAAATCCGCCCCACGGGGTCAGGACGGTGCCGCGGGTGATCGGCGTTCCGCGTCCATGCGGTCCACGCGCCGGTGCACGGGCCGACGGTGCCGGGCGTTGCCACGCCCGCCCTGGGGCACCTCATCCACCCGCGGCATCCTCGGCTTCCCAGCGCAGCAGGTCACCCGGCTGGCACTCGAGCACCTCACAGAGTGCGGCGAGTGTCGTGAAGCGCACCGCCTTGGCGCGGCCGTTCTTGAGGACCGCCAGATTGGCGGGCGTGATCCCCACACGGTCCACGAGTTCACCCACGGACATCTTCCGCCTGGCCAGCATCACGTCGATGTCGACGACGATCGCCATCAGATCACCTCGTCCAGCTCGGCCCGCATCCGCGCGGCCTCGACGTCACGCGCGACGGCCTGGGCGAGCAGCGTCCGCAGCACGCTCACGATGAGCGCGACCCCGAGAATGGCCACGCCGATCCCGCCCATGATGACGATGACGCCCGGGTCCTCCTCCTGGCCCGGCGCACTGAAGGCCGTGGCCGCGAACCACACCAGGGCAGCCGCCACGATCGCGCCGATCACGCCGTCCACGTACCGGAAGGCGGCGTGGGAGAACACGGTTCCGTGTTGCACCATCGTCACCAGCCGCCCTATGCAGACCAGCGCGACCTGGACCGACACCATGCCCAGGATCACGATCACGCGCAGCGGGGTCAGCGGGAGCGCCCCCTCCTCCGGATCGGTGGCCATTGCCCACACCATCGACACCTGCACGAACACGGTACCGACGAGCACCACCGCGAGCACAGCACGCAGCGCACGCACTGTCAGCTTTCCCATGCCCCTTCCTTCCATCGATCCACGATAGAAATCTATCGATTCTCGATAGGTGCAGCAAGAGTGGGAACGGAGGGAGGGCGGCGGTTCCGCACTGCGGCGGGGCGCCGCTCCCTCTTCTGTGGCATGACGCCGGATCGGTGGCCGTCGGTCCGGAGCTCCAGGGCGGTGGGGCCTGGGGCAGTACCCACGGGCACCGAGGTGAGGGGCCGGACGGCATGACCGCGTGTCAGCTCTGTTGTGGCACCGGGCGCAAGGCGCGTTCGGCGAGCTCGAAGACCGTGGGTCGGGTGCCCGCCGACCATCCTCGGACGACGGCGCCCGCCCCGTCAGGTGTCCCGGGCGGTGAGTTCGACGAGTTTGAGCACCGTGTTCCAGTTGCGGCTGGTCGCGATCACCCCCTTGTTCAGCCGAGGCCTGGACAGATGCTCGGCGAGCTTGGAGCGGCCCACTCCGTTCGGCGCGTACAGGTACAGGACACGGTCGCCGAGGCGGAACTCCTCGGGCAGGTGGGCGGTCCGGTCGATCTCCGCGAAGCGCGCCGCGTCGACGGGGGCGGAGTAGTAGATGACGTGCAGTTGCCTGCCCTCCAGCTCGGCGGCCGGGAACGGACAGGCCTCGGCAACCGCCCGCAGATAGGCGTGATCACGCACGATCACGTCCACCGGGAACCCGAACCGCCGCGCGACGGCCTCCGCGAGCTCCGCGGCCAGCGACTCCTCGTCGCCGCGCCCGGAGGTGAAGACGACCTGCCCGCTTTGCAGATACGTACGGACACCGGTGTGGCCGAGATCCTCCATCAGGGTGCGCAGCTCGGCCATCGGGAGCTTTCTGCTGCCCCCCACATTGACTCCGCGCAACAGCGCCGCATACGTCGTCATCCGTCCACTCTAGGGCGGTCATCCGTCCACTCTAGGGCGGCTGCCGTGCCCCGTGGGGGCGGGCGCGGCAGCCGCTCCGGAGTGGACGGACCCGTTCGACACGATGGCCGATCGCAGCGCACGGTTCAACTTCTGCACGCAGCTGTGACTGGTTCAACATGCCGCGGCCACAGGGCCGAACCCCTCCCGCGGAACGTACACCCTGATTCCCGCCCCGGAAAAACCCGGACTGTTGTAAGGGCCCGTCGTCCTCCTCAGTGCGGAGGACACGGTCTCCAGGAGGAGGAGCCGCGACGGCGGCACTTCACCGATCAGCACGACGAGACGGACTTGTCCGGCTCCTACCTTCGACACAGAAGGTGGCGGCAGGGGGCCGCCTCCGCGCGTACAAGGGCCCGCAGGGCCCGCAGAGGGGGCAATCCCGTATGGGGAACGGAGGAGATGCAGGTCTGCGGGGCTTCGCCGCGCGGGCCGGCGGCTGGAGCGCCCGGCATCCCTGGGCCGCTGTCGGCATCTGGGTGCTGTTCGTCGTCCTGGCGATGGGACTCGGTTCGGCGACGGGCCGACAGGACGTCCAGCAGGGCGACCAGCTCAAGGGCGAGACACACACCGCCGCGAAGATCATCGAGGATGCGGGGATCAAGGAACCGGCGGGTGAGACCGTCCTGATCCAGGCGAAGGACGGCACCGCCAAGGCCACGGACGCCGGCTTCCGGGCGGCCGTCGCCGATGTGATCAAGGCTGTCGAGGCGACCGGCCAGGTCACCCGTGTGACCTCGCCGTACGACGCGAACACCATCTCCCAGGACGGCCGCAGCGCGCTGGTGCAGTTCGCGATACGCGGTGACGCGGACACCGCGAGCGAGCGGGTGGAGCCGGTGCTGAAGGCCGTCGAGGGCGTCCAGAAGGACCACACCTCGCTGCGGATCGAGGAGGTCGGCAGCGCCAGTATCCAGAAGCAGTACGCCGACGCCTTCGGGGAGGACTTCAAGAAGGCCGAGTACTCCGCCGTTCCGGTGGCCCTCGGCATTCTGCTGATCGCCTTCGGCGCGCTGGTGGCCGCGCTGCTGCCGGTGGCGCTGGCGCTCACCGCGGTCATGGCGACGATGGGCCTGATGGCCGTCGTCAGCCATCTGCAGCCGATGAGCGACACCGCCAACTCCGTGATGCTGCTGGTCGGCATGGCGGTCGGTGTCGACTACTGCCTGTTCTATCTGCGCCGCGAGCGCGAGGAACGGGCGGCCGGGCGCGACGCGGGCGCCGCGCTGCGCATCGCCGCCGCGACCAGCGGCCGTGCCGTCGTCGTCTCCGGTGTGACGGTGTGTGTGGCGATGGCGGGCATGCTGTTCACCGGCATCGCCGAGTTCGAGGCGATGGGCCTTGCCTCGCTGATGGTGGTGGCGGTCGCGATGATCGGGTCGGTGACCGTGCTGCCGGCGCTGCTGTCACTGCTGGGCGAGCGGGTCGAGAAGGGGCGGATCCCGTTCCTGAGGCGGCGCGACGGCCGTGCCGAGAGCCGGTTCTGGAGGGCCGTCCTGCGGCGGGTGCTGGCCCGGCCCGTGGTGTCGGTCGTGGTGGCGGCCGGTGCGCTGCTCGCCGTCGCGGCTCCGGCGCTCGGCATGAAGACCTCGGAGCTCACCCTGGACCAGGAGTTCAGCGACTCGCTGCCCATCGTGCAGACGTACAACCGGGTCAACGAGGCCTTCCCGGGCGGCTCCGGTCCGGCCCGGGTGGTGGTCGAGGCCGAGGACATCACGGCCCCTCAGGTGCGCCGGGCGCTGGAGGAGTTCAAGGAGCAGGCGATCGCCTCGGGTGCCTCGCGCGGCCCGGTCGACGTCCGGCTGTACGAGGCGCAGAACGTGGCCGTCGTCTCCGTCCCGCTGGTCGGCGGCTCCGACCTGGACAAGGCCGGCCAGAGCCTGCGGAAACTGCGGGACGAGGTGCGGCCCGCCACGCTGGGCCGGGTCGACGGGGTGCGGGCGCCGATCACCGGCCAGGTCGCCGGCTCGCACGACTTCAACGACCAGCTCGCCGGCTCCGTCGTCCCCGTCTTCGCCTTCGTCGTGGTCTTCGCCTTCCTGCTGATGCTGCTCTCGTTCCGCTCGCTGAGCATCGCGATCACCTCGATCCTGCTCAACCTGCTGTCGGTGGGCGCGGCCTACGGCATCCTCGTCACCGTCTTCCAGCACGGCTGGGGCGCCTCTCTGGTGGGCGCCGACGGGGTCGGGGCGATCGTCACCTGGCTGCCGCTGTTCCTGTTCGTGATCCTGTTCGGCCTGTCGATGGACTACCACGTCTTCGTGGTCTCCCGGATCCGCGAGGCAAGGCTGCGCGGCCTCGCCACGAAGGAGGCGATCCAGCACGGCGTGGTCACGACGGCGGGCGTCGTCACCAGTGCCGCCGTCATCATGGTCGCCGTCTTCGCGATCTTCGGCACGCTGTCCATGCAGTCCATGAAGCAGATGGGTGTGGGCCTGGCGGCCGCGGTCCTCATCGACGCGACCGTCATCCGCGGTGTGCTGCTGCCCGCGGTGATGTCCCTGCTGGGCGAACGCAACTGGTACCTGCCCGCATGGCTGCACCGCCTCCCCGACCTCTCCCATGACACGCCCCCGCGGCAGGCGGCCGTCCCGCCCGCGCCGAGGACGGGCGAACGCCTGGAGGTCTGAACCGCCCCTCGCACAGGGCCCGTCGGCCGCGGGGGAGCCGACGGGCCCTTCGCGGACACCGGCACCTCGTCACTGGTACTCCCCTGCCGGGGTTCTGTCACCGGCGGCCGGCGGGCAGTTCGGCCTCGATGAGATCGGCCGCCCGCCGCGTCCCGCCCTCCTGGGCCATCTCGGCCTGGACGGCCTTCAGCCGCCGTGCGACCCCGGGGTCGTCGACCAGGGCGAGGGCGGCGGCACGCAGAGCCTTTGCGGTCGCCTGTTCCTTGGGGATGTGCCGGGCGACGCCGAGGTCCTGGAGCATGTCCGCGTTGCCGAACTGGTCGACGGCCTGCGGCACGGCGATCATCGGCGTGGCGGTGGCCAGGCCCTCCTGGCTGCCGCCGGCACCGGCGTGCGTGACGAACAGGTCGGCCTGGCGCAGGACCGCCATCTGCGGCACCCAGGACCGTACGTCGACGTCGGCGGGTACGTCGCCGAGTTCGGCGGGGTCCACATGCCGGCCGATCTGGAGCACCAGGTGCCAGCCCGGCAGTCCGGCGAAGGCCCGGATGCACTCCCGGTAGAAGGCGGGCTGCCTGGTGAAGGCCGAGCCGAGCGAGACGAGCACCACCTTCTCGGCCCCGGCCGGCCGCTGCCAGTCCCCCTCGGCCGAGCGGTCGCCCTGGCAGGCGCCGACGAAGGTGTACACCTTCTCGTCGACCCGGTCGGCGTGCGGCTGCAGTACCCGTGGGATCAGGACGAGCGAGCGGGCGGGGCGGCCGACGAAGGGGTCCGGGTGCTGGGTGATCCCGTTCTCCCTCAGCCAGGCCTCGAAGCGGGCGTAGTAGGCCCGGCCCCGTTCCGTCCGCCGGGGTTCCGCCCACATCGGTTCGGCGGCCTCCTCCTCATAGCCCTCCCAGGCGACGAGGCTCGGTGAGAGGGAGATCGCTGGCACACCCCAGCGGTGGGCGAGGACCCGGGCCGGGTAGGCGGCGATGTCGTACAGGACCAGGTCGGGCTCGTCGCCCTCGTAGGCCTTGCTCAGCTGGGGCAGGGCCTGGATCGCGTCGTCCAGGAACGGCTCGACGTGGTCGAGCAGCGTGGTCCCCCAGGCGGACGGGTCGTCGTCGGGCGAGGGCAGCGTGGAGTGCCAGAGTTTCACCTCGGCTCCGGTCCCGGCGACCTTGTCCGCGAACACCGGCGGGATGGCGTAGGTGACCCGGTGCCCGCGTGCGACGAGTTCCCGGATCACCTCCAGGCTGGGGTTCACGTGTCCATGGGCGGCGATGGAGAACATGGCGATATGGGCACCGGTCGTCATGCCGCTCACCATGAGCGAGACGGGATGCCGTGTTCAAACGTTTTACGGCGCCGGACTCCGGACCGCCTAGCCCGCGGTACCGGGCGCCGTCCGTGACCTGTGCGAATGCGACACTGACCGGCGAACGGCAGGTTTTCCGGGACGGACGCCCCGCCCCGGCTGCCGCGCACGGACACGGACAACGGAGGCACAAAGGATGGACGAGGCACGGGCACGGGAGGTGCTGGCCACGGCGGGGGTCGTGTCCGGTTCGGGGCGGGACGCCCGGCTGCTCGCCCTGGGCGAGAATGCGGTGTTCGCCGTCGGGGACCTCGTCGTGAAGGTGGGCCGTGACGCCGAGCTGCTGGAGCGGGCGCGGCGGGAGCTGCGCATCGCGGTGTGGCTGGCCGAGGCCGGGGTGCCCGCCGTGCGGGCCGCCGAACCCGAGGCCGTTCTCGTCGAGGGGCATCCGGTGACCTTGTGGCATCGGCTGCCCGAGCCGGTGCGTCCCGCCGAGCCACGGGACCTGGCCGAGCTGCTGCGCCTCGTCCACGCTCTGCCCGCTCCCGGCTTCGAGCTGCCATCGCGTGAGCTGCTGGGCGGCGTGGAGCGCTGGCTGCGGCTCGCGGGCGACGCCATCGACCCGGCCGACGCGGCGTTTCTGCGTGAACGCCGCGACGGCTTCGCGGCGGCGGCCGCCGCGCTCACCCCCCATCTGCCGCCGGGCCCGATCCACGGCGACGCGCTGCCGCGCAATGTGCACGTCGGCCCGGACGGCCCCGTCCTGGTCGACCTGGAGACCTTCTCGGCCGACCTGCGTGAGCACGACCTGGTGGTCATGGCCCTGTCCCGGGACCGCTACGGCCTGCCCGCCGAGGCGTACGACTCCTTCACCGATACCTACGGCTGGGACGTACGGGAGTGGGAGGGCTGCTCGGTGCTGCGCGGGGCCCGGGAGACGGCCAGCTGCGCCTGGGTCGCCCAGCACGCGCCGAGCAACCCCAAGGCACTGGCCGAGTTCAAGCGCCGGGTGGCGTCCCTGCGGGACGAGGATCCCACGGTGCGCTGGTACCCCTTCTGACGGGGCGGGCCTTCCCCGTGATTCCCCGTGACGGCCTCCCGATGACGGCTCAAACGCCCCGCCCGCAAGCTCCCCTCAGCGGCCATCGTGCATGACAGCTATGCAAGGGCGCCGACGCGGTGGGCGAACGCCTGTACGCCGGGGAGGGTACGGTCGTGGCGCATGAGCCCGGCGACCATGGTTCGGACCGCGTCGCGGCGGACCTCCTGGGGCGCCGCGTGCTCGGCGGCAAGCAGGGCTCGATAGCAGCGATCGGGTTTGCCCCATTGGCCGAAGGCGCGGGCAACGTCGATCCAGTATCGGGCCCGGCGCTCGGCGGTGGGCAGGGCAGCGGCATCGACGCGGCGGGCGTGCTCGACGGCTTGGCCGGCGTCGCCGAGCAGGTGACTGATCGAGACCTGGTGCAGGAGGACCTGGCTGGGGCCGAAGACGGTACCGCGCAGCAGCGCGTCATGGCCGAGTTGTCCGGCGGTGGCCCGGGCCTCGGCGATGAGGGCGTGTGCGGTGTGCCGGTCGCCCTGTTTCGCTGCGGTGTAGGCGGCGGTGGCGTACAGGTTCCCCTGGACGGAGAGCCGCTCGGTTGCGTCGGTGGTACGGTCACCGGCCAGGTTCTGGGCAGCGGTGACGGCAATGTCGGTGGCGCGGGCGTAGTGTCCCTGGCGGCGCCAGGCGGACGAGACCATGCGGTGGGCCTCGGCGACGGTGAGGGCGTCCGCACCGCTGAGAGCCGCGGTGAGGGCTCGGTCGGCGGTGACGGCGGCCAAACCGTCCTCACCGAGCTTGATGCACAGACGGGTCGCGGCGCTGTAGAGCTCGGCGACTGCGGTTGCCGCCTGCTCCGGGTGACCGTCGGCGCCAAGGGCATGAGCAAGGGCGATCCGGGCCGGGAGTGCGCGAGCGAGGGCGTCGTAGCGGCAGGCGCTGAAGTCCTGCCGGGATGCTTCCACCGCTGCGGTGACGGCTGACGGGGTGGGATCCAGGGCGAGGGCTTGGCCTTGCTGTCGATGGAGCAGCAGATCCTCCAGGCCGGACAGGCTCGGCTTCGCCGGAACGTGGGCAGCGGCCGGAGGTCCGAGGACCGCGCCGGTGGCGGCCCCGGCCAGGGTTGCCAGGAGTTCGCGGCGTTGCACCGGGTCGCCCCCCTCTTCGCCGAACAGGGCCTGTGTGCCCACCCTAACGGCACCGGGCCGGTTCGGTGTTGCTCGCTGGTGCGGTGGCGCGAGACCGAGCAGGTGCGGCGGGATGTCCAGACAGGCGGCAAGGCGCTGAAGCAGCAGCACGTCACGCATGGGTTGTTTGCCGCGCTCCATCCGTGACAGGGAAGCGGCCGTATAGCCGACCTGCTTGCCGAGCTCGGCGAGCGTGATGTCGGCCGCGCGGCGGGCCAATCGGACGATCGCGCCGGCATCACGGCGGACGAGGGCGTCACGCATGGCCGCTGAGCGCCAGATCGGGTGGATGCTGTCCACTGCTCACCTCCTGCCGGGCTCATTGTTCCGTCAAGCCGCCCGCCGGCACGGGAAGTTGCAAGCCGTTTACGCCGCGTGCAAACCGTGTGCGCGCCAGGAGGCCGCACCTGCCCTTGGCGGGCGGGCTGCGGTGTTCTCGTGAACACGGGCGGCGCGCACCGGAGCGAGCCGCGGCACTCCCCCAAGAGGTGAACCACATGCAGGAGAACCCAGCTGCCCAGAGCGTGTGGACGTCGGTCACCCACGCGACGCCACTGAAGCGGGACGCGATGTACGACCATCGCGCCCAGCAGGCCGCCTTGGGCATCGAGATCCACCACACCGACGGTCGGACCACCGAGTCGGTGCTGATCCTGACCCCGGACCAGGTGGAGCTGTACGCCATTCAGTTCGAACAGCTCATCGCCAAACGCGAACAGGCCCGCCGGACGGGCTGTGACAGCGCACACCTCATCACGGCA
The DNA here is from genome assembly GCF_039525155.1 of Streptomyces thermoalcalitolerans. NCBI lineage: Bacteria > Bacillati > Actinomycetota > Actinomycetes > Kitasatosporales > Streptomycetaceae > Streptomyces > Streptomyces thermoalcalitolerans. The sequence continues at coordinate 26,060 of NZ_BAAAHG010000001.1, forward strand.
CGGAGGCACTGTGCACGACACCCTGTCAAAGGGCTCGCCGACCGGACTGCGCTGGTCACCAGTGGAACCGGGCTGATCAGCAGGCCGTCGCGGCACTGGCCGGCATCCTCGCCACGGCCGAATGGCCTCCGCCTCCCCGCACAGTGCACCGCCGTTCGCGGCGGCGCACTCGGAGACGGTCGCACCCCCGTCACGGAAACCCCGGCGATCCCGCAGGACGAGCGCTGGGAGACAGCCGAACGGAGCCTGGCCGGAGTAGGCCGGCAACGCCTCCCGCCGACGCCGTGTCACGGAGAGCACCCTCGACGCGGTACGCGCCACACTCACGCCACGCGCCAAGCTGACGGTCCGGCCGGGCCTGTGCACCGGCATCGACGCAGTCCTCGGCACGCTTCCCGACGATGGTCCCGCAGAACTCGTCCAGGAGGACGGGAACGGAGCCATCACCAGCGTGATCACCGGAAAAACCGAGTACTGGGCACTGGCCGCCCAGGCAGCGGGCGCTCGGACCACTGCTCCCCGCCCCTGGACATCGACTCACGTCACCCGCTGTTCACCGCTGCACTGCCCGCCGATGACAGCGTTCTACGGGCCCGGTGGAGGACCGAGCAGACTCCCAGGCGACCGGAACCGGGCCTTCCTGAGGACTCTCCGCCGCGGGCAGATCGTCACTGGCGTGGTCACGGAGATCGCCGACTTCGGCGTCACCTTCGTGGACATCGGCGGCTTCACCGCAATGATCGACATTCCGGAGCTGTCCTGGAGGCCTATCGATCACCCGTCCGACGTCGTCACCGTCGGACAGGAGATCTCGGCCGAGATCCTCGGCATCGACATGACGAGAGAGTGTGTGACGCTGTCCTTGAAGGCGTTGCAGGACGACCCGATGCCGCAGCTCATCCAGCAAGTCGGTCACGTCGTCACCGGTGTCGTGACGAAACTCGTACCGTTCGGCGTCTTCGTCCGTATAGAGGACCGGAAGAACGGCTTCGAAGGGCTCGTACCCACCACTGAGCTGTCCGAGGAACCCGTTGCCGATCCCGAGGACGTCATTCAGGTCGGCGCCTCTCTCGCCGTGAAGATTCTCGACGTCGACCCCACCCGGCGGCGCATCACTCTCTCCCACCTGCAGGCTCTCGCGCACGGAAAGGCGTGACCGGCCCGGGTCATCGGCTGGGCGGGACGACCGGCCAAGCCGACTCGACGACTGCCGTCGGGTTCGTGGTCCGCCTCAGGTACGCCTGCAAAGAGGCCGACTGCTCAGCCGCCGCTCGTACCTGGAGGTCGTACAGGTCCGCCAAGGACATCATTCCGATGGGCCGGTACTTCTCCCCCATGCGTCGCGCCACACGGGCCGCGGCCACCGCGTCCGCCTTCGCATTGTGTGCGTCGTCGAGCGGCACGCCGTAGTACGCGCACAACGCGTGGAGGGCACGCTTGCCCTTCCGGTACTTGTCGACGTGCTTGTCGATCACCAGGGGATCGACGACCGGCGAGGGGCCGGCGCCCAGCCGCTCACCGAGCGGCTCCAGCCCGTACCTCCGGCACTCACGGTCCAGCAGTGACAGGTCGTAGCGCGCGTTCATCACGACCAGAGGTGTCCCCGCGTGCAGGGTCTCGGCGACGACCTGTGTGATCTCCTCGATGGCGCACGGGGCCGGGACCCCCTGCTCGCGGGCGTGCTCCGTCGAGATGCCGTGGATCGCCGCAGCCTCCTCGGGTATCGCCACCCCCGGATCGAGCAGCCAGGTCCGCTCCGTCGAGACGGCCCCGTCCGGCTCCAGGCCCACGACCGCTGCGGTGACGATGCGGTCGGTCTCGATGTCCGTGCCCGTGGTCTCCAGGTCGAAGCCGATCAGCAGCTCCCGGTGCCAGCCCATGGCGGCCCCCTCCTCGTGGTGCTTCCCCCAGTGGCCTCCACGATCGCACGGGCCACTGACAGGCCGAGGGCCGCGCTCCGCTTTCCACCCGGAAAGCGGAGGCGTTTCAGGACACCGGGCGCGAGTCCTCCCACATCAGCTCGAATTCCTCGCGGTAGGAGGAGAAGAGCCCGCCCTCGTCGGCCTCGCCCGACTTGACCACCCTGGTGCCGTTGCGCAGGACGAACACCGGGGTCTCCATGCCCCGGCTGCGCCGCAGATAGGACTGCACGACCGCGATGCCGTCCGGGCCGTCGCCGTCCACCAGGTAGGCGGTGGCACGGGGGGTCTCGTCGTAGACCTGGATCTCGAAGGCCCCCGGGTCGCGCAGCCGGGAGCGCACCCGCCGCATGTGCAGGATGTTCATCTCCACCGAGCGGCTCAGCTCGCCGCGCTTGAGCCCGAGCTCGCGCTCGCGCCGCTTCACCGCACTGGAGGCCGGGTTGATGAACAGCAGCCGCACCCGGCAGCCGGACTCGGCGAGCCGGACCAGGCGGCGGCCGGAGAAGTTCTGCACGAGCAGGTTCAGCCCGATGCCCATGGCGTCCAGCCGGCGGGCGCCGCCGAAGATGTCCTCGGCCGGGAACTGGCGCAGCAGCCGGACCCGGTCCGGATGCACCGCGACCACGTCGGCGTACCGGTCGCCGACCAGGTCCTCCACCGCGTCCACCGGCAGCCGCCGCGCGGAGGGCACGTCACTGCTCGTGCCGAGGATGTCCAGCAGCCGTGCGGAGGCACGCTCGGCCTGGGCCAGCACGGCCTCGGACAGGGCCCGGTTGCGGGAGACGACGTTGCGGGTCACCTCCAGCTCGTCCAGGGCGAGCTCGAGGTCCCGGCGCTCGTCGATGTACGGCTCGAAGCACGGCCAGTGCTGCACCATCAGCTCACGCAGCTGCGGCAGGGTGAGGAAGCTGATCACGTTGTCGTCGGCCGGGTCGAGCAAGTACCCCTTGCGGCGGCTGACTTCGCGCACCGCGACCGCCCGCTGCACCCACTCCTGGCCGGCCGGTCCGGCTGCGGCCACCACCCAGTCGTCGCCGTGAACGGGCTCGTAGACGGGCCGCAGGACGGCGGTCACGACGGCGCGCAGCCGCTGCTCGACGAGATTCAGCCATATGTAGGCCCGGCCGGCCCGCTGAGCTCGTGTGCGCACCTCGTGCCAGGCGTCGGCGTCCCAGTCCAGCTCCGGTCCGATGGCACCCGCGCTCATCGGCCGGGCCAGTGACACCGTGCCGGGCGGGACCCCTGTGGAGCCCCCCTCATGACCTCCGTCACCAGGGGGCAGCTCCAGCCCTCCCGAGCCCACCCGCACACCGCCTTCCACTCCCCCGGGCCCTCCCCGTCTCAACGATCAAGGAAGGGTACTCCGGGAGTGGCGCGTGATGCAGCCTGATGCACGGCTCGTTTCCCAACTTCCTTACGTTGAGCGCCTGTTCTGCTAGGGCTGGGCCAGTGGAGTGAGCGGATTCATAGCCGCGACCTTGACAGAAGCGACCTTCTGTGCATAGATCTCCCCCCTTTTCCCATCGGTCACAGGAGCACCCGAATGCCCCCGTGGGAAGGGGCCGGATTCACCGGTGGGCGTCTCCCTTTCGGGGAGACTCGAGGCGGAGGGACACCAACGGCGCCGTACACCTGAAAGAGTCGTATCCATGCAGGTCTGGCCTGGAGAGGCGTATCCACTCGGTGCCACGTACGACGGTGCCGGCACCAATTTCGCGGTCTTCACGGAGGCCGCGGACCGGGTAGAGCTGTGTCTGCTGCACGACGACGGCTCGGAGACGGCGGTGGAGCTGCGGGAGAGCGACGCGTTCGTCCGGCACGCGTACGTGCCCGGCGTCATGCCGGGCCAGCGGTACGGGTTCCGGGTGCACGGCCCGTACGACCCCGGGCGCGGGCTGCTCTGCAACCCCGCGAAGCTGCTGCTCGACCCGTACGCACGTGCGATCAGCGGCTCGGTCCAGTGGGGGGAGGAGGTGTACGGCTACCACGCCGACGACCCCGAACGGCGCAACGACCTGGACTCGGCGCCGTACACCATGACCTCCGTCGTGGTGAACCCGTACTTCGACTGGGGCGACGACCGGCCGCCCCGGCGCGGCTACCACGAGACGGTGATCTACGAGGCCCATGTCAAGGGTCTCACCATGCTGCACCCGGAGCTGCCCGAGGAGCTGCGCGGCACCTATGCGGCGCTCGCCCACCCGGCGATCATCGAGCATCTGACCGAGCTGGGCGTCACCGCGCTGGAGCTGATGCCCGTCCACCAGTTCGTGAACGACCACCGTCTGGTGGACATGGGCCTGAGCAACTACTGGGGCTACAACACGATCGGCTTCTTCGCCCCGCACAACGCCTACGCCTCCTGGGGCGACCGCGGCCAGCAGGTGCTGGAGTTCAAGTCGGCGGTCAAGGCGCTGCACGAGGCGGGGATCGAGGTCATCCTCGACGTGGTCTACAACCACACCGCCGAGGGCAACCACCTGGGTCCGACGCTGTCCTTCAAGGGCATCGACAACCCCCGCTACTACCGGCTCACCGACGACCCGCGCTACTACATGGACACCACGGGCACCGGGAACTCCCTGCTCATGCGGTCCCCGCACGTGCTCCAGCTGATCATGGACTCGCTGCGGTACTGGGTCACCGAGATGCACGTCGACGGCTTCCGCTTCGACCTGGCGGCGACCCTGGCGCGGCAGTTCCACGAGGTGGACCGGCTGTCGTCGTTCTTCGACCTGGTCCAGCAGGACCCGGTGGTCTCCCGGGTGAAGCTGATCGCCGAGCCCTGGGACCTGGGCGAGGGCGGCTACCAGGTGGGGAACTTCCCGCCGCTGTGGACCGAGTGGAACGGCAAGTACCGCGACACCGTCCGGGACCTGTGGCGGGGCACCCCGCGGACGCTCGCGGAGTTCGCCTCCCGGCTGACCGGCTCCTCGGACCTCTACCAGAACGACGGCCGCCGCCCGCTGGCCTCGATCAACTTCATCACCTGCCACGACGGCTTCACCCTGCACGACCTGGTGTCGTACAACGACAAGCACAACGAGGCCAACGGCGAGGACAACCGGGACGGCGAGAACTACAACCGGTCCTGGAACTGCGGGGTGGAGGGCGAGACCGACGACCCCGGGGTGCTTAAGCTGCGGGCCCGGCAGATGCGCAACTTCATCGCGACGCTGATGCTGTCCCAGGGCGTGCCCATGCTCAGCCACGGCGACGAGTTCGCCCGCACCCAGCGGGGCAACAACAACGCCTACTGCCAGGACAACGAGCTCACCTGGGTGCGCTGGCCGGAGCCCGGCGAGCACGGCGGCGACCTGCTGGACTTCGTACGGGCGATGGCGGCGCTGCGCCGGGACCACCCGGTGTTCCGCCGGCGCCGCTTCTTCCACGGGCGGCCGGTGGAGGGCACCCACGACGAGCTGTCCGACATCGCCTGGTTCACCCCCGAGGGCCGGGAGATGACCCAGCAGGACTGGGACTCGGCACAGGCCTCCGCGCTGACCGTGTTCCTCAACGGCGACGCGATCTCGGAACCCGGCCCGCGCGGGGAGCGGATCACCGACCACTCCTTCCTGCTGCTGTTCAACGCCTCGCCGAAACCGCTCGAGTTCGTCGTGCCGCTCGCTCACGGGCGGCAGTGGCAGGTGGTGGTCGACACCGCCCGCACGGACCCGGTCCCGCCCGGCACCGGGCCGAAGGTGCGGGCCGGGGACCGGCTGACGCTGATGGACCGCAGCCTGACCGTGCTCCAGCTGTCGGCGTAGGAGCCGAGCCCCGGCGGCCGGCACAGGAGCTGATGCCCGGCAGTCGGCACAGGAGCTGATGCCTTGTCATAGGGCTTGATGCCCTGTTCGGGCAGTGTTCCCCGCTCCGGCGGCGCTCTCATCGGGTGATGCCCTCGTTCGGGCGATGCCCCGTTCGGGCAAGGACGCGCCCCAGAACCGGTGCCTATCCGGGCAGGGCCGGAGCACGTGGCGGACGGGTGGGGTCCCGGGAGCACACGGCGGACCGGGGCACTCGGGGGCACAAAAGGACGCCGGGCGGGTACGTAGCTCGCATGACCTCCGAGCACCCCGCCCCCGCCCGTCGTGTGCCCACGGCCACCTACCGGCTCCAGCTCCAGCCCGGGTTCCCGTTCGCGGCCGCCGCGCGGACCGTGCCCTATCTGGCGTCGCTCGGCGTCTCCCATCTGCACCTGTCCCCCGTCCTCCAGGCCGTGCCGGGCTCCCCGCACGGCTACGACGTCGTGGACCACACGCGCGTGCGCGACGAGCTCGGCGGCGAGGAGGGCCTGCGGGCACTGTCGCGCACCGCGCGGGAGCACGGGCTCGGCCTGATCGTGGACATCGTCCCCAACCACATGGCCATGGCGCCGCGGCACAACCACGCCCTGTGGGAGGTGCTGCGGGAGGGACCGGCGTCACCGTACGCACGCTGGTTCGACATCGACTGGGAGGCCCAGGACGGCAAGGTGCTGCTGCCGGTGCTCGGCGGGCCGCTCGGCAGGGAGATCGGCGCGCTGAAGGCGGACGGCGGCGTCCTGCGCTACCACGAGCATGCCTTCCCGCTGCGCGAGGGCACCGAGCGGCTGCCGCTGCCGGAGCTGCTGGACGCGCAGTGGTACCGCCCGGTGTGGTGGCGGCTGGCCCGTACGGAGCTGAACTACCGGCGCTTCTTCAGCATCTCCGAGCTGATCGGGGTACGGGTGGAGGACCCGGAGGTGTTCGAGGCGACCCACGCCAAGATCCTCCAGCTGCTGCACGAGGGCGTGATCGACGGGCTGCGCGTCGATCACCCCGACGGACTCGCCGACCCGGACGGCTACCTCGAACGGCTGCGCGAGGCGACGGGCGGGTGCTGGACGGTCGTGGAGAAGATCCTCTCCGACGGCGAGCACCTCCCGGCGGCCTGGCCGGTCGCCGGCACCACCGGCTACGACGCCCTGCGACACGTCGACGGCCTGTTCATCGACCCGACGGGAGCCGCCGACCTGATCGCCCGGTACCGGCGGTTCGCCGCCCCGCCGACCGACCGCGGCGGTGACTGGGAGGCGACGGTGCGGCAGGCGGCCCACGAAGTGATCACCCATGAGCTGGCCGCCGAGACGGAACGGCTGACCCGGGTGGCGAGCCGGGTGTGCACCGCCTCACCGGACCCGGCCCTGCGCGACCGTGCCCCCTGGGCGCTGCGCACCGCGCTGCGGGAGCTGCTGGTCCGCCTCGAGGTCTACCGGCCGTACACCTCCGTGGACCCCGCCTCGGTGGTCACCGAGGAGGCCGCCGAGGAGGCCCGGCTCGCGTTCACGGTGCCGGAGGAGGGCGAGGCCGTCGACGTCGTACGGGACCTGGTGACGGGGCGGGCCGGGGAGGGGCCCGACGCCGTGGAGCTGCGGGCCCGGTTCGCACAGACCGCCTCCGCCCTGCGCGCGAAGTCCGTGGAGGACACCGCGTACTACCGGTACGTGCCGCTGCTGTCGGCCAACGAGGTCGGCGGCGAGCCGGGGCGCCCGGCGGTGTCCCTGGAGGACTTCCACGCGTACTGCGCGCGTGTTCAGCGCGACTGGCCGGTCACGGGGACGGTGGTCTCCACGCACGACACCAAGCGCAGCGCCGACGTCCGGGCGGCGCTGGCGGTGCTGACCGAGTGCCCGGAGCGCTGGGCTCAGGCGCTCGCCGAGGTGTCCGGCGGCGGAGAGGACGCACCGGACGCCCACCTGGCGTGGGCGGCCTGGCAGACGGTGTTCGGCCTCGGCCCGGCGGACAAGGGGGCGGACGGGGGACGAGGCGGGCGGCAGGGCGCGGAACAGCAAGGGGAACAGGCTGGGGAGCAGGCCGGGGAACAAGCCGGGAAGCAGGACCGGGAGCAGTACGACGAGCGGGTGCGGCAGGCTCTGCTGAAGCATGTGCGTGAGGCGGGCCTCCGCACCAGCTGGACGGAGCAGAATCCGTCCTACGAGGAGGCCGTGGAGCGCTTCGTCGCCGAGGGCCCGTGCGGGGCACCGGCCGCGCGGATGGCCGCTCTGCGCAGCGCACTGGAGCCGCACATCCGGGCGAACATCCTGGGCACGGCCCTGGTGCACCTGACGATGCCGGGCGTACCGGACGTCTACCAGGGCACCGAGGGCGAGTACCGGGCGCTGGTGGACCCGGACAACCGGCGGCCGGTACGGATCCCTCCCGCCGCCCCGGACGAGAAGGCCGCGGTGACGGCCGCGGCACTGCGGCTGCGCGCACGGCGGCCGGAGGCCTTCGGGGAGACGGCGGCCTACGCGCCGCTGCTCGCCGAGGGACCGGCGGCACACCACTGCGCGGCCTTCGTCCGCTCGGGGCAGGTGGTGACGGCGGTGACCCGGCTGTCGCTGCGACTGGCGGAGGCAGGCGGCTGGCGCGACACTCGGCTGCCCCTGCCGCCGGGCCGGTGGGCGGACGTGATGACGCCGGGGCGGGAATTCGAGGGGCACGTACACCTGGAACAGCTCTTCGAGCGGCTTCCGGTGGCCCTGCTGGAGCACATCGCCTGACCGTCGGCGAATCGCTTGACAGTTCACACAGTTCCGTGGGGTACTGCGGAAACGAAGCAAGGCGGACGGATCGGGGGTGAGTCTCCTTGCCGGCACCACGCTATCCGAGCGTTCCCGAACTGGTCGCCTTCGCACGTGCGCTGGCCGCTCACCGGCCCGATCTGTGCGTCCTTAAGGAGGTCGGCCTCTCCCGCGCGGGCAGACCGCTGCACCTGCTGTCCATCGGACACGCACGGCGTGCCGTGCTGGTGGTCGCCGGTGCCCACGCCAACGAACCCACCGGAGGCTCCACCCTCCTCGCCCTCGCCCACCGCGTGCTGCGCGAACCGCCGTTGCGGGCGGACATCTCCTGGCACTTCCTGCTCTGCGCGGACCCGGACGGGGCGAGCCTGCACACCACCCCGGCCCCGCGCAGCCTGCTCGACTACCACCTCGGCTTCTTCCGGCCGGCCGGACCCGAGCAGCCGGAGTGGTCGCCCGCCGTCCTGCCGCCCGACCGGCTGCCGCCCGAGACACGCGCGCTGACCGGCGTCATCGACGCGGTGCGGCCCTACCTCCAGGTGACCCTGCACGGCACCGACCTGGGCGGAAGCTGGGTGCAGTTGACCAAGGACATGCCCGGACTGGCGGAGCCGTTCGTCAAGTCGGCGGCCCGGTTCCGCATACCGGTGGAGACCGGCGCCTCCGACGCGGCGGGCTGGCCCGCCTCCGGCCCCGGAGTGCGGGTGATGCCGGCCCCCGGCACGGAACTGGCGTACCCGAGCCTGCCGGACGACGCCCGGCACAGCACCTGGTACCACGCACACCGCTACGGCGGCATGACCGCGGTCGTGGAGGTGCCGATGTGGGCGAGCGACCTGGTGGACGACCCGGCCCCGCACCCCGACCCGGCCACGGCGATACGACGGCTCGCGCACCGGCTGCTGCGGGACGCGCGCGAGGTGGAACTCGTCCTCGCCGACGCACTGCCCCGCCTGCACGGCGCCGACGGGCCACTGCTGCGGGCCGCGAAGTGGGGACTGAGCCTGGTGCCCGGACTGGCCGCCGACTGGATCCGCACCCCGCCGGCCGACACGACGATGGCCTACGTCGGCAGCGTGGACGCGTTCGGCCGCCGCCTGCCGCTGCGGTCCGCGGCCATGCTGCTCCGGGTACTGCGCGAGGCCGACGACCGTGCCGCACCGGGGCTGGAACGGCTGGTGACGATGTGGAGCGAGGCGTTCGCGGAACGGTTCCAGGCACGCTGGGTGCCGTTGGAGCACCAGGTCGAGCACCAGAGCCGGACGGTGGTGGCAGCGGCACTCGAGGCGCGAGAAATGTCAAGGTGAGCGGGCTGCTTGGATGGCTCGGGCTGCTTGGATGGCTCGGTCGCCTACGGGCGCCAGAAGCCGGTGTCGAGAGCCCGAACGTGCTCAGCGCTTCGCGCCTCCGCGCGTTCGGGCTCTCGACACCGGCGCGCCCTTCGGCTCCCTCGCGGCCGACGCGTGGGGACAGGGGGCGTGGGTGGGCCCGTACCCCGGATGGGGCTTCAGGGGCGCCGTCACCCTGGCCGGAGCTTTGAAGTGGTCCCCAGAACGTTGAAGTGGCTTGTGAAGTGGTCCGTCACTTTGGCAAGGCTTTATGCAGGCCCTCGTCCTCGCCCGAGGCCGGGGCCGGGAGGCAAGGGAGCCGAGAGCCGGAATGCCATCTGGCCGAACGACACCTGGTCGCCCTCGCGTACGACGGCCGCGCCGATCACGCGCCGCCCGTTGACGGTCGTGCCGTTGGTCGAGCTCAGGTCTCTCAGCACCCACATCCCGCCCTGGTGGCACAGCTCGGCGTGGACCCGGGAGACCGTCTCGTGGGTCAGCCGCAGGCCGCAGCCCGGATCACGCCCTATGCGCAGCGCATGGCCGCTGCCGGGGTACGGCAGCAGCAGCTTGGGCAGCCGCTCGGCCTGCCAGGCCCTGCGCAGCCGTACGGTGAAGCCGGACACCGCCTCGACCGTGCCGAACACCAGCCGGGACAGCCGGCCCTCGGCGGGCAGGTCGGCGGTGAGCGCGGCGAGTTCCTCCGAGGTGCGGGCGGTCAGGGCCAGTTCCATGCGGCGCATGAACGTGTCGTGCGACAGCCGGCCCATCGCGACGCCGTCACGCAGGATCTTCAGCGCCTTGTCACGCTCCGCGTCGGACAACCGTGCGGGAGGCGTATGAAATTCGAAGGACGACGTCACGGGGGTGATTGTCGGTCAGCGGGCCGCATGTGTCCAGCAGAGTCCGGTCCGCAGCGGCGCCCCGTGGGGCGGACCCGGCGGCGCCTGAAACAACCTGAAACAAAAGGGAGTTTTCACCAGCGGATTGATCTCGTATGGAGGACGATGGGCGGAGCCATCACGGTGAGCGAACGAAGGGAAACCGTCCGTGCAGTTCGAGGTGTGGGCACCGCAGGCCGACCGGGTGACGCTCCAGTGCGACGGCGTCACGCGCGCGTTGGAGCGCGATCCGGAGCGGGCGGGATGGTGGACCGGCGAGGCGGAGGCGGGCGACGGCTCGCGCTACGGGTTCGCGCTGGACGACGGTCCGGTGCTGCCGGATCCGCGTTCACGGCGGCAGCCGGACGGCCCCGACGGGCTGAGCGCCGTCGTCGAGCACGGACGGTACACCTGGCGCTCCGGTGCATGGGCCGGGCGTCCGCTGCCCGGGGCGGTGCTCTACGAGCTGCACATCGGCACGTTCACCCGGGAGGGCACCTTCGACGCGGCCGCCGAGCGGCTGGAGCATCTGGTGGAACTGGGCGTCACTCATGTGGAGTTGATGCCCGTATGCCCGTTTCCCGGGCGGCATGGGTGGGGGTACGACGGTGTCTCGCTGTGGGCGGTGCACGAGCCGTACGGCGGTCCGGAGGGGCTGAAGCGCTTCGTCGACCGGGCACATGAACTGGGGTTGGGCGTGGTCCTGGACGTGGTGCACAACCATCTGGGCCCCTCCGGCAACCATCTGCCGCGTTTCGGGCCGTACTTCACCGACACCCACCACACCCCGTGGGGCGCCGCCGTCAATCTGGACGCGCCCGGCTCGGACGAGGTGCGGGCCTGTCTGATCGGCAGCGCGCTGGCGTGGCTGCGCGACTACCGGATCGACGGGCTGCGTCTGGACGCGGTGCACGCGCTGGTGGACACACGCGCGCGTCACTTCCTGGAGGAGCTGTCCGCGGCCGTGGACGCGCTCTCGGCGGACCTGGGCCGTCCGCTGTTCCTGATCGCCGAGTCGGACCTGAACGATCCGCGGGTCATCACCCCGCGCGCGCAGAACGGCCTCGGTCTGCACGCCCAGTGGAACGACGACTTCCACCACGCGCTGCACGCGGCGCTGACCGGCGAGTCCCAGGGCTACTACGCCGACTTCGCGCGGGCCCCGCTCGCGGCGGTCGCCAAGACGCTCACGAACGGCTACTTCCACGACGGGACGTACTCCAGCTTCCGCGGCCGTCGTCACGGCCGTCCGCTGGACCGCACACGGGTGGCCGGGCACCGGCTGATCGGCTACAGCCAGACCCACGACCAGGTCGGCAACCGGGCCCGGGGCGACCGTCTGTCCACGCTGCTCACGCACTCCCCCGGGCTGCTGGCCTGCGCGGCCACGCTGACGCTGACCGCGCCGTTCACGCCGATGCTGTTCATGGGCGAGGAGTGGGCGGCCGCCACGCCGTGGCAGTACTTCACCGACCACACCGACCCAAAGCTCGCCGAGGCCGTGCGCCGGGGCCGGCGCCGGGAGTTCGCCGAGCACGGCTGGGCGGCCGAGGACGTGCCCGATCCGCAGGATCCGGCGACCCGGGACCGGTCCTGCCTGGACTGGTCCGAGCCGGAGCGGGAGCCGCACAGGCGTGTGCTGGCCTGGTACCGGCGGCTGATCGCGCTGCGCCGCGAGCAGCCGGACCTCACCGATCCGGATCTCGCGGACACCAAGGTGGCCTTCGACGAGAACGCCCGCTGGCTCGCCTTCCGGCGCGGGGATGTGCTCGTGGCGGTCAATCTCGGCGAGAAACCGGCGGCCATCCCCCTGGGGGCCCGCCCGGCCGAGGTGCTGGCGGCCTGGGAGCCGGTGACGGCGCCCGGTCCGGACGGGCTGCTGCACGTGCCCGGCCAGTCGTGCGTGGTGCTGGTGCAGCCCTGAGCGCCGGGGGGGGAGGGCGGGCGCGCCGGGCCGGTGGCCAGGGGGTGTCGTGCGGATCGGGCCGGCTGCGCCGGGCGGTGCCTGGTGGGCGACCTGCGGCACGATCCACACGACACCCCCTACGGCTCCTCGCCCGTGGTGGCCCTGAATTCCGTGACCCGCTCCAGCAGGATCGCCTCCCAGGCGTGGCGCAGCTGGTCCCTGAGGAGCGGCAGCGGACTGCCGTCGCGGCCCTCGAGGCGGTCGGCGAGGCGGATCAGGGTGTCGCAGCGGGCCAGCCACAGGCCGCGCAGGCAGGACCGGGCGCCGTAGCCGGCCAGGGTGGCGGCGCGCACGGCGGCCGGGGCGCCGACGGCGACGGCGAGGCCGGCGATGTCCTCGGCGGGATCGCCGATCACCGCGCCGGTCCAGTCCAGGACGCCGCGCACCCGGCCGTCGGCGCTCACCACCAGGTGCTCGCTTCTGAGATGGTGGTGGAGGAGCACGTCGGTGCCGCGCTGGGCGACGAGCTGGGCCGCGGCGGCCGCGGTGAACTGGGTCATCCGTGCGGGGTCGAACTCGTCGGCGGCCCCGAGGCGCTCGGCGCAGTGCACGGCCATGCGGCGCAGCGCCCCCAGGGAGCGCGGTGCGACGCGTGGCACGCCGAGTGCCTGGGCCTGCCGGACGGGCACCTCGCGCAGCCCGGTGAACAGTCCGGCCAGGTCGTCCTCGCCGAGGGCGGACACGTCGTGCTCGCCGGCCGTGCCGCCGGTGATCCTGGTGTCCAGCGTGTACGTCAGCCCCGGCGCCCACTCCCCGTGCGCGACGCTGGCCGGGACGGTGATCCGCAGGTGGGGGCGGATCAGGTCGCGCAGGCGCAGCTCGCGGCGCTGGCGCAGCGAGGCCTCGCGGTCGGGGGCCAGACGCAGCACATGGCGGGTGCCCACCCACCATGTGAAGTGCCCGCCCTCGACGACGGGCCGGACCTCGGGTCCGGCGGCGGTGTCGGCCTGGTCCTGGAGGCCGTCCTTGAGCAGGGTGCGGACCAGCCGGCGGGCGGTGTCCGCGGTGGGTGTCGGTGCCTGGGTCATCGTCGCGCTGTGTCGTTCCGGTCGGTAGGGACGGGTGCTGCCCGTCGGTCAGTCCACTGTCACCATCTCGCGGGTCGTGTTGTTGAGGCGGCGGCCTCCGTCCTCCGTCACGGTGACGATGTCCTCGATGCGCACTCCGAAGCGGCCGGGCAGGTAGATGCCGGGTTCCACGGAGAAGCACATGCCGGGGACGAGGGGCTGCTCCTCGCCCTCGACCAGGTACGGCGGCTCGTGCGTGGTGACGCCGATGCCGTGGCCGGTGCGGTGGATGAAGTATGCGCCGTACCCGGCCTCCTCGATGACCGCGCGGGCGGCCCGGTCGACCTCCTGGCAGGCGACGCCGGGGCGCACCGCCCGGAAGCCGGCCTCCTGGGCCTCGCGGACGATGTCGTGCACCCGCCGTTCCTCGTCGGTGGGCTCGCCGACGTGCACGGTGCGGGTGGTGTCGGAGCCGTAGCCGTCCTTCAGACCGCCGAAGTCGAGGACGACCATGTCACCGTGCTCGATGACGCGGTCGCCCATCTCGTGGTGCGGGTTGGCGCCGTTGGGGCCGGAGCCGACGATGGTGAAGTCGACCCGGGAGTGTCCGAAGCGGCGCAGCAGGTCGGCGAGGTCGGCGCCGACCTCGCACTCGCGGCGGCCGGCGAACGGCATGGTCCGGATCTCCTCGAACGCGGCGTCGGCGGCTGCTCCCGCCGCCGCGAGCAGGTCCACCTCGGCCGCGTCCTTCACCGCGCGCAGCATCGGCAGGGCCTCGGTGAGGGAGGCGTAGGAGGTGTCGGGCAGCGCCTTCTGCAGGCCGAGCAGGTGCATGGCCCAGGTGTTGTCGCTGATGCCGAACCGGCCGTCGCCGTCGAGCAGATCGGCCGTGATCGCGTAGGGGTCCGTGCCGTCGGTCCAGTCGCGCAGGGTCAGGGCGGACGCGCCGGCGGCCTTGACGGCGTCCGGGGCCTCCAGGGTGGGGACGACGAGGACCGGGTCCCGTCCGGGGGTGAGAACGAGCAGGGTGAGCCGTTCGGTGTCGGCGGGGGGCGCGTAGCCGGTCAGCCACACCAGGTCCGGGCCCGGTGCCACCAGCAGGCCGGCCAGTCCGGCGTCGTCGGCCGCCTGGACGGCGCGTTCCATGCGGGCCCTGTAGTCGTCGGCGGTGAAGGGCGCGGGCGCGATGCCGGTCATCCGGGCCTCCGTGTACAGCGGGAACGGCGGTGAGGGCTACGGACAGCATCCTGCCCGGTCACGTGGTGCGACGCGAACCGGCCGGGGTTCTGGCGGCGGGCGCGGGCCGTTCGGTCGTCGTCGACGACGACCGGACGGCCCGGGTCCCGTGCCGTCGTCGTGTCCGGGGTGCCGGGCGACCGCCTTCGGCGGGGTGTCAGCCCACGAGGAGGGAGCCGGCGGGGCGGACGGGGGCCGGGGGGCGGTCCGGGAGGAAGGCATGGGTCCGGGTCCGCAGCCACTCGTCCTTGTAACGGTCGGCCTGCCGGTGCCAGTTGAGGATGCCGGCCATCCAGTTCTGCAGGTCGGTGACATAGCCCCGCAGGGTCGTGCGGGCCTCCTCGGAGAGAGCGAAGTCCTCGCAGAGGACGGGGAGTTCGTGCGCCACCACATGCTCGAACTGGCGCATGCGCTGGGTCATCAGGTCGCGGACGACGTCGAGTGCGGCCGGGTAGTCGATGCCGAAGAAGTGCTGGACGACGAGGATCGCGTTGTGGATCTCGCCCTCGTACTCGATCTCCTTCTGGTACGAGAAGACGTCGTTGAGGAGGCAGGCGTAGTCGGCGGCCGCGTTCTCCAGGGAGCGGACCGGGCCGCTGCGGTGGACCTCGGGCGGGATGGCCGGGCCGTGGCCCATCCGGCACAGGCTCAGGGTGAGGTCGGAGCCGAAGGTGGCGCGTCGCATCTCCAGGTAGTCGACCGGGTCGGGGATGCGGTTCTGGATCTGGTTGGACAGCTCCCACACCCAGCTCTCGGTCATCGTGTCGATCGCCTTTTTGAAGGTGCGCCGCTGGTCGGGGGTCATCTCGGCGGTGGTGCGCGCCCACAGGTCGGTCAGGGCGCGCTCCATGGCGTTCACGGGGACGGGCGGTGTCTCCCCCTCGACGGGCATGCAGGCCGACAGCCGGGCCGTGGTCGTCTTCGCGGCGGCCAGGTCGCGGCGGTGGCCGTAGACCAGGGGGTAGTAGTCGTCGCCGTAGGTGCCGAAGGCGAGCCACTGCGCGCTCAGGTCGAGGGCTTCGGGGGTGGCGTCGGGGTCGAGGCCCGCCGAGCACAGCGCGAGGTCACAGGCGGCGAGCCTGTCCTCGTCCCACACGCCCTCCGCGAGGATGCCCATGCGCCGGCACCACTCGGCCAGGGTGCGGCGGGCCCTGTCCAGGTGCGGGCTGAGCTGGAGGGGGTAGGGCATGTACAGGTCGGGGATGCGGGAGGGGCCGACCTTCTGGAAGGGCACGTGCGTGTAGGCGCGCAGCCTTCTGTGCTCCTGCCGGAGCGGTACGGCGGACGTCCCGGTGGCGCCGGCCGCCGCGAGCAGCGTGCTCACGTCGGCCGCGGAGGTGCCGGAGCCGGTGAGGCGCTGCCAGGGGGCGGTGGGACGGGCGCGCTCGTTCATGTACCGGCTGGAGCGCATGTGCCACTCGTGGCCGCCGGACTGCCAGTCCTGCAGCCCCTTGATGTAGGCCGCCACCGCCGCGACCTCGTCCGGGGTGAGGCCCTTCTCCACGGCCAGCGCGGGGACTTCGGTGAGCGCGGTGTGCTCGAACTGGTGCAGCCGGGAGGTGAGGACGTCGTTGACGAGCTCGGCGGCCTCCTGGGTGGTGCAGCCGAAGAAGGTCTCCAGGACCAGGACGCCGTTGCTGAGCTCTCCCTCGTCCTCGACCTCCCGCTGGTAGGAGAACAGGTCGTTGCGCAGGTGCACGGCGTCGGAGAAGGTCTCCATCAGCACCCTGAGCGGCCGGGACCCGGCGACGGAGGCGGGCACTTCGGCGGTCGCGTACTCCACGAGCCCCGCCGACCAGGGCGCGCCGCCGACCTTGCGGCGCATCTCGATGTACTCGACGGGGTTGGCGATCCGCCCCTCGTTGATGTTGGACAGCTCCCACAGGGACTCGTTCAGCAGGTGCTCGGTCGCCACCGCGAACCGCCGGCGCCAGTCGGCCGACATCGACGGCACCGTACGGGCCCACAGGTCGGCGAGCCCGGCCTCGACCGGGTTCTGCGGCTCGGGCACGGGCGTGGCGAGGTCCAGCGGCATGAACAGGGGAAGCCGGTCCAGGTGCTCCTTGCCGCCGGTGCGGTCCTGGCCGCGTTTGAAGGTCTCCAGGAAGTGGTCGTCGAAGAAGAAGACCCACACGTACCAGTCGGTGATGAGGGACAGGGCGGGGCCGTCGCAGTCGGGGTGGGTGTAGGCGCAGAGCAGTCCGTAGTCGTGCGCGTCGAGGTCGGCCTGCTCCCAGATCCCGGAGCCCTCCAGCATGCCCATCTCGCGCGCCCACTGCGTCGAGTGGGCGCGGGCCTCGTCGACGTGCGGGTTGAGCCGCGCGGGATACGGCATGTAGAAGTGCGGGAGTTCGAAGGGCTGCTGCGTCATGGCCGGGCCCTACCCGTGACACCCCGGCACCATCCACGGGCCCGGTCCCGATCACACCTTCGCGTGAACCGGCCGTGAACCGCCGTGCAGCAGGGGCTGTTCTCAGGTTCTGACCTGGATCAGCGCATGGGTGCCGCTGACGCGCCAGCGTCCGTCCCCGGTGGCGTCCAGCGCGGCCTGCGTGGACGCCTCCAGACCGGTGATCACGTCGGACTTCAGGGTGCGCAGGGCGGCGACGGGGCCGGGGAAGTGGGCGGTGACGTCCGCGAACGGCGTGGTCGGGGGCCACAGCCGGTCACCGACCAGACGCCGGTAGTTCAGGTCGCCCTTGAGCACGGTCAGTGCGGCCGCGGCGAACTCCTCGCGCAGGTCGCCGGGCATCGCGGCGTACGGCAGCGGGGCGCAGAAGAAGGGGTGGGTCCGGACCGTGAGCCGGCCGTCGGTCATCGCCGCCCACAGGCGGCGCCCGTATCCGGCGGCCGCTCCGGGGGCGCCGGCCAGCCGGCGCACGGCGTCGACGACATCGGCGGTGGTGGCGTCGGAGACGTAGTACGGGTACGGCTTGACGTGCAGGACCGCCCGTTCGATACGGCCGTGGGCGAGGAGGTGGGCGACGAGGAGGAGGTCGGGGACGAGCTCGCGGCCCGCGTTGTCGGCGACCAGGCAGAGCGTGCCGGCCTGGGAGGGCGGCAGCAGCGACCAGAGCGTCGCGCTGTCGTCGGCGACCAGGCCGGGGGCCGGCTGCGCGGTCCCCGGCGCCGAGGCGCTCTCCGCCGAGAGCCGGAAGCCCAGATCGGCGCGGTTGCCCCAGAGCGAGCCGTGCAGCAGGGCCGCGGCACGCTCCGGTGCCGGCTCCCTCTCCAGCGCGTCCAGGGCCGCCAGTTCCTCGTCCGTCTCCGGGGAGTCGAGTTCGGCGAGCTTGAACGGACGGAAGGGGTCGATGCCCTGCCAGGGGCCGGGCGCGAAGTAGCCGACGGCCTCCAGGAGGCGGCGGTAGAAGTAGCTCTCGGACCACAGCCACGGCACCTCGAACCAGGACCGGCCCGTGTACTGATCGAGTCCCCAGGACCGCCAGCGGTCCCGGTCGGGTGCGTCGGCGGGAAGGTCCTCGATCACGCCTTTCGTGCAGCTGTCCAGCAGCGCGTCGAGGGCGCGGTGCTGCTCGGGGCCGTAGGGGAAGGCCTCCCGCACCTGCCGGATGATGGCCGGGTGCCGCTCGGCCAGCACGCTGTGCGGGAAGGAACCGGGCTCGTCGGCGCGGAGCACGGGCGCGGAGGGGGTTGCGGGCATGCGCCTCACCGTACCGCGCGGGTCAGCGGGTCACACGACGGCGATCTCCCGCTCCAGCCGTGTGGCGAGGCTCAGATAGCGGGGGCGCCGGTGCACCGGCACCAGGCCGCGGATCAGAAGGTGCCACATCTCGGTCGTCCTGCGGGGCAGCCGTGCCAGGGGTTCCAGGGACCGGCCGGCGACCCGGGTGCCGACGAAGAAGCAGACCATGGAGTGCGCGACGGCGTGGACGTCGACGTCCGGCTGTATGTCGTACTCCCGTGCGGCGCCGAGGAGTTTGCGGGTGATGATCTCCAGCCACTCGGTGAAGGGGTGCCGCAGCGGCGGGCGTACCTCCACGCCTCCGGTGGCGAGCCGCAGACCGGCCCGGATGATCGGGCCCTCCACGGCGAGCCGGGTGAGCGCGTAGGTGATGCGGATCAGGGCCTCCAGCGAGGAGCAGCCGCGCTCGTCCACGTCACTGGTCACCTGGTGGGCGGCCTGGGACTGCAGCTCCATGATGGCCTGGGCCAGGTCCTCCTTGGCCGCGAAGTGGAAGTACAGGGCGCCCTTGGTGACCTTCGCGTGCGCGACGATGTCGCTGAGGCTGGTGCGCTCATAACCCTTCTGGTCGAACAGCTCGGCGGCGGCTTTGATGATCGTCGCGCGAGTCTGCTCGGCGCGTAACTGCCTCGGCATCGACAGGACACTCCCGGGGCCGTGACGAACGGGGCATGCCGTTTGTTCTCACTCGCGTACACGATAACCCACGGCCCTGCGGCGTCCATCCGCCTCCTGGGGACCACTTGGATCTTCAACAGCACTTTGTCACAAGCGTCTTGATCTCGCATGGCGGTCCCGGCGCCCCGTCCGCCTTCCGGTCCGTCGCTCCCGCGCCGGCCGTAAGGACACCTTTCCGGTCCTGCCGGACGGCCGCGGCCCGTCCGGCAGGACCGAGGGCACCGCGCGGCCCCGCCGCCGGGCGGCGCCGCGCGGTGCCGGTGTCCCTCAGGGGGCGCCGTCCGGTCCCGTGTCCGTGCCGGTGCCGGACCTCGCCGGCGAGCAGGTCAGTTGACGTAGACGGGGGATCCGGAGGCGGTGACCGGGGCGTACTTGGCGGTGAAGTACCCGTTGTTGAAGCACAGCGACGAGCCGGACACCTTGGTGAACTGCTGGTTGGTGAAGGTGATGCTGTTGTCGGTGTTGTCGGCCTTTCCGGTCAGGGAGTTCGCCCGGTAGACGCAGGTGACGGTGCCCAGCAGGGTGCGCAGACTGACCGTGGTCTGGATGGACGAGCCGGCGGCGGGAGTCACGGTGAGGGTGCCGGCGGAGTTCACGGTGGCGGTGTACGGCAGGTTGTTGATCGTGATGGCGTTGATGCCGAGCACTCCGACGACGTTGCTGCTGCAACTGCTGCTGTCGAAAGTGTGCGCGGTCACCGACTCCGTCGCCGTGCCGGGGGCGGCCGGGTTGTCGGTGACGGTGGCGGTGAAGGTCGACGCGGTGCAGGAGACGCCGCTGGTTCCGGTCGCGCTGGAGTAGAACGTGGCGGCGGTGCCGCTCGCCAGCTGGGCGGTCAGGACGTCGCCGACCGCGACCGGGGTGCCGCCGACGCCGCCGGTGGTGAGCACCGCGCCGTCGGCCGCGGAGGCGGGGGCGATCGCCGGGAGCGTCAGGGCGGCGACAGCGGTGGCGAGGGTGAGGAAAGAGCGCTTGCGCATGCGGGAACCTCGTTTCTGCAGTGGGGGCCGAATGAGGTGATGACGCCGCGAACGAAGAAAGCGAAAGCACAGGGAAGAGCGGGAAAGAACAAGCAAGGAGCGAGGAAGCACCGGGGAAGAGCAAGGGAACGAGCGGGAAACCCGGTGCGCCCCGGGAAGAAGCGCGACGGTGCCGCGCGGCGGATCCGGCGCCACGGATCCGGGGAAGTCAGCCAGAGTTGTAGAACCGACGATCCGTCAACGTCAATGCTTTTCACGTAAGTTGGGCCGGAAGCCGGGATTCGGGACCAGGGCGGCACACCATGACCGCCTTTCTTTCACACCTGTCTTGACCCCCGGGTGTAACCATCGGTAACTTCATCGTTCGTTACTGCCGCGTAACGAGAAAGCCCTTGCGTCCGCCGGGAAACGTCCCGGCGGACGTGGCTGCCGCTGTCCGCGCCAGGACAACGGGCCGCTGCACTCCGCACCAGCATGGACTATGCCCCCAGGAGCAGACATGGCCTCGTCCTCGAACCTCCCCCCGTCCGACGACCCCCTCTCCGAGCACGCGGAAGGCGATTCCGCCGGCGCGGACAGACGCGGCCGGGTCCGGCTGCGCCGCGCCGCGGTCATGGCGGTGCCGGCGACCCTGGCCCTCGCCGGGATGGCGGTCCTCACCGCGCAGGGTGCGCTCGGCGTGCAGTTCGCCATCTCCGGAATGCCGTTCACGGTCACCGCGACCGAGCTGAACGGCACCGGCTTCGCGCAGTTCGGCGCCCTGGACAACATGATCGAGGGCAGCCCCAACGAGGGGGACACCGGCGGACAGGTGCTGGTGGTCACCTCCGCGATCAAGAGCGCGACCCTGACCAAGCTCTGCCAGAGCGTCGACCTCGGCGGCACCAATCTGCTGATCACCGCGGGCAGCGGTGCGGACAAGGTGACCGCGACCGACCTGACGACCGACTCCACCGAGCTGTCGGGCAACGCCGAGTTCAAGAACATCGAGATCGGCAACGACGCGAGCACCCTGACCAAGGCGGGCGTACAGGGCCCGAAGGGCGTGTTCAGCCAGCAGTCGGACACGGTGCGGATCACCAACCTGCGGCAGACCAACTACGCCACGACAGCGGGCGTGTTCAAGCTGCCGGGCCTCAAGCTCCGCTTCAGCGAGTCGGGCTGCTGAACCGATGGCGCACGACACGCCCACAGCGGTGAAGACGGCTCCGGCCGCGCCGCGGCCGGGGCCGCGGGCCGCCTTCCGCCGGTGGCGGTACAGCCGGCCGTTCTGGGGCGGGCTGCTGCTCACCCTGGGCGGAGCGGAGATCCTGCTGACCCAGAAGGCGTCGCTGAAGGTCGTCCTGCACCTCGGGATGCAGGGGCTGGCCGGCTATCTGCTGCCCTCGCTGATGGTGCTGTGCGGGCTGCTGACCCTCTTCAACCCGGCCCAGCGCCTCTTCTACTCCTGCACCGGCATTCTGCTCTCCCTGGGCACCTGGCTCACCTCCAACCTCGGCGGCTTCTTCCTCGGCCTCCTCCTCGGAGCGACCGGCAGCTGCCTGATCTTCGGCTGGCTCCCGGACCAGGAGCCCCGGCGCGCCCGCAGACAACGGCGTGGACGAGCGGCTCGCCGAAGCCGCTGACGGGGCCCCCCGCCGGGCGGGGAGGGCCGCCCCCCCGAGGCCCCGGACGCCCCCCACCGCACGGTGGCGGCCTTTTCTGCTTCTCCCGGTTCCCCGCAACGGTCCCCTGTGTCGCGTCGGCCCGGGCAGCCGGCACCGGCCCGGACAGCCGGCACCGGCCCGGGCAGCCGCATGCGGCCGAAACCCGCCGGAACTTATCCGAGGCCCCGTCAGTTTCTACATTGTTGTAGATCCTGGGCCGGCCCCGGCCCCGGATCGTGTCCGCACCGACCTCACACCTGGAGAACACATGGCCCTGTGGGACCGCATCAAGGACTCCGCGGCACAGATGCAGAACCAGCTCATGGCGAAGAAGAACGAGCTGAAGAGCGGCGCCTTCCGGGATGCGAGCATGGCGATGTGCGCGCTGGTGGCCGCCGCCGACGGCACCGTCGACCCCGCGGAGCGGCAGCGCGTCGCCCAGCTGATCGCCACCAACGAGGTGCTGCAGAACTTCCCGGCGGACGATCTGCGCCGGCGCTTCGAGGAGAACCTCTCCAAGCTGATCGCCGACTTCGACTTCGGCAAGGTGAGCGTGCTGCAGGAGGTCGCCAAGGCGAAGAAGAAGCCCGCCGAGGCCCGCGCCGTGATCCAGATCGGCATCGTCATCGGCGGCGCCGACGGCCACTTCGACATGACCGAGCAGGCCGTGGTCCGCGAGGCCTGCTTCGCCCTGGGCCTGCCGCCGCACGAGTTCGACCTCTGAGCCGGCGGGCCTCCGATCCGGCAGCGCCGGGGTCTTTCGTCCGGCTCCATCCGGTCCGGGCGAAAGACCCCGACGGCGCCTCGATGTGTCGAGCGGTTTCGCGAGTGATTTTCGTCACATGACGACGTCGGTGGCATGCCCCGCGGGCGCCGGTGCAATACCGCGCAACTGCCCTGGACGGCAAGAAAGATCACGATGCGGCACCGAGAACCGGCCACAGGATCCAATCACTTGACTACCTGCCGTCACACAGGGTTGGCTCCGGCTCAGCGAGAGTCACCCGGAGGGCCTGCGTCCGCCGGGGCCCACCCTTGCTCGCGTGGATCCCAAGCTCGGCTGTACAGCGAGGTGTCACATCCTCATGAACACTCCTCCCCCGCCTGACGCCTCCCCCAGAACCGTGCGCGGCGCGGCCGTAGCGATCGTCGCCGTCCTCTGCCTGCTCCTCACCGGCTGCTCCGGCTCCGACGAGGGCGGCTCCGGCAAGGACGGCGCACGCATGAAGGTCGCCCTGATCACCCATGGGGCACCGGGCGACATCTACTGGGACCTGGTGCAGAAGGGAGCCCGGGCCGCGGCGGCCAAGGACGGCATCGACCTGACGTACGCGAGCGACCCCGATCCCGCGAAGCAGGCGAAACTGGTGCGGGAGGCCATCGGTGACAAGGCCGACGGGATCGCCGTGACACTGGCCAAGCCGGATGCGATGAAGGGTCCGATCGCCGCGGCCAAGGCCGTCGGCATACCGGTGGTCGGCCTCAACTCCGGTATCGACGCCTGGCGGGCGGCAGGAGTGCTGGAGTACTTCGGCCAGGACGACGGCCTCGCCGGCCGCGCCGTCGGCGAGAAGCTGAACGACCTCAAGGCCAAGCACACGCTGTGCGTCATCCACGAGCGGGGCAACGTCGGCCTGGAGGCGCGCTGCGCCGGCCTGAAGAAGACGTTCACCGGCCGGACCGAGATGCTGTACGCGGACGGCACCGACATGGACGCCGTGACCGACTCCATCGCCGCGCACCTCCGCCAGGATCCGAGCATCGACCAGGTCGTCACGCTGGGCGCGCAGTACGCGCTCGCGGCGGTGAAGGCGGTGAAGCAGACACACGGCAAGGTCCGTGTCGCCACCTTCGACCTCAACAAGGACCTCGTCGCCGCGATACGCCAGGGGAAGGTCCAGTTCGCCGTGGACCAGCAGCCCTATCTGCAGGGGTATCTGGCCGTGGACGCGCTGTGGCTGTACCGCACCAACGGCAACATCAGCGGCGGCGGCGTGGCCCCGGTGCTCACCGGACCGGCCTTCGTGACCAGGAAGAACGTGGCCGCGGTGGCGAAGTACGCGGCCAACGGCACCCGTTGACGCGGACACCGCGCGTCCACCGGCTTCCCCCCTTCGCCGCCTCCGCCTCCGCCTCCGCCCCCGCTTCCCGCTTTCCGCCGAACGCCTAGGACGACGATGCCTCCACGGACAGGTATACGACGCCGTATCGGCTCCATACGTCTTTCCCTGATCCTGCTCGCGCTGGTCCCCAGCGTCACCCTCGCCGCCATGTGGGGTGTGACGACGACGCAGATGTTCTCCGAGGGCCTCAGCCTCCGGTCGCAGACACAGCTGAGCAGGGCCACCGGTGCCATGGGCACCGAGGCGACGCTGGCGTTGCAGCGCGAGCGCAGGCTGTCGGCCCTGTGGCTGGCCACGGGGCACGGCCGGGCCGAACTGGACGCGGCCCGCAAGCGGACGGACGCGGCGGTCGCCGAGATGGTCGGCCAGACGGAGACGATCCGCAAGGCGCCGTCCCGGGTCAGGGACCGGATGTACTCGGTCGTCGCGTCGGCGGGCAGCCTGGAGTACTACCGGGACCAGGTCGACAACCCCACCGACATCACCCCCGAGCAGGCGCTGGACCAGTACACCTCGATCATCGACGTCCAGATCCACACCTTCCGGGAGCTCTCCGAGGTCGACGACGGCGATCTGACCTCGCAGGCCGGACCGCTCGTCGCGATCGAGCACGCGGCGGAGCTGGTCTCCCAGCAGGACGCCCGGCTCACCCTGGCCTGGCCGGCCGGCCGCCTCGACCACGAGACCTGGACACAGATCGCCCAGCTGGTCCACACACGCCGCTGGCTGGTCCGGGACCAGATCGTCCCGTCCCTGCGCGGCAGCGCCAAGACCCAGGCCGAGCAGATCCTGCAGAGCAGCGACTGGCAGACCCTCGAACGCATCGAGGACCAGATCCTGGCCGCCCGGCCCACCGGTCCCGACGACGCCCGGACGGTCCGGCTGCCGGACGCGCAGCAGCGCTGGCGCACCGCGCTGGCCAAGGTCACCGTCCAGTACGAGCAGTTGATCAAGGAGCAGACGGGTGCCCTGCTGGACCGCAGCGCCGGCCAGGCACGCCGGCTGCTGATCACGTCCGCCGCGCTGAGCGCCGCGGGCCTGGCCGCCGTGCTGCTGTGCGTCGTGATGTCCTGGCGGATCACCCGCTCGCTGTCCCTGCGGCTGCACGGCCTGCGGAGGGCCACCCTGAGCCTGGCCCAGGAGCGGCTGCCCGACGTGGTCGCCCGGCTCGAGCGGGGCGAGAAGGTCGACGTGGACCTCGCGGCCCCGTCGTTGGACTACGGCCACGACGAACTCGGCCAGGTGGCCAGGGCGTTCAACACCGCGCAGCGCACGGCCGTGAACACCGCGGTCGAACTCGCCGACGCCAAGCGCGGCTTCCAGAAGGTCATCCTGGGCATCGCCCGGCAGAGCCAGAACCTGGTCAACCTCCAGCTGAGCAAGCTGGACGCCCTGGAGCGCGAGCACACCAACCCCGCCGTCCTCCAGGGGCTGTACGAACTGGACTCCATCGCCAGCCAGTTGCGCCGTTACGAGGAGAACCTCGTCATCATCAGCGGCGAGCAGCCCCGGCGCAGCTGGGCCGAACCGGTCGCGCTGATCGACATTCTGCGCAGCGCCATCGGCGAGGTCGCCCAGTACCAGCGGGTGGAGGTGCACGCCGACGAGGAGGTGAGCATCGCGCCGCCGGCGGTGGCCGACGTGATCCATCTGCTGGCGGAGCTCATCGACAACGCGACCGCCTACTCCCCCGCACCCGCCCCCGTCGTGGTGCGGACGGCGATGGTGGCCAAGGGCCTGGCCATCGAGATCGAGGACCGCGGCCTCGGCATGTCCGAGGAGGAGTACGCCACGCTCAACGACCACTTGGCGGTGGTCCCGAAGTTCGACGTGGTGGCGCTGGCGGACGACCTGCGGCTCGGCATGTTCGTGGTCGCCCGGCTGGCCAACCGGCACGGCATCACCGTCACGCTGCGCTCCTCGCCGTACGGCGGCACCACGGCCATCGTGCTGCTCCCGCACGACATCGTGGTGCGGGAGGAGCCATCCGGCTCCGCGGCCCCGGGGGCCGAGACCGCCGGCACAGCCGGCGCCGACGACTCCCCGGCCGCCGCCGAGCCGGCCGCCGCCAAGGCCGCTTCGTCCCCGCGGACCGGCCCGCACACCGCCTTGGCGCGGACCTCCCCGAAGCGGACCTCCCCGGCGCGGACCGCCGTCGCCGAAATCCCCCGGAGCGACGGGCTCGCGCCGCTGCCGCGCCGGATACCGCAGACCAGCCTGGCCGCCGAACTCCGCGAGGAGCCGCCCCGGGACATGCACTCCCCGGCCGACGGCGAGGACTTCACCGCGGAACGCGCCGCGTCCTCCCTGGCCGGCTTCCAGCGCGGCACACGCAGGGCCCGCGATGAGGACGAACCGGTGCCGAACGGCCGGCAGGACGTGCCGCCGGAGGCCGAGGAGCCCTCCTCCCGCCGCGCGCACACCCCCGACCGTGATATGACCACCACCGAACGCTGATTGAAGGACACCGAGATGACACACGCCGCCCCCGCCACGCACACCCAGCTCGATCAGCTGCTGACCGGACTCGTCGACCGGGTCGCCGAGGTGAGCCACGCCGTCGTGCTCTCCGAGGACGGGCTGGTGGTCAGCAAGTCCACCGGATTCCCGCGCGACGACGCCGAACGTCTCGCGGCGACCGCGTCCGGTCTGATGAGTCTCAGCAAGGGCGTCAGCATGGACTTCCGCGGCGGCCCGGTGCGTCAGGCGCTCATCGAGATGGCCAACAGCTACCTGATCCTCACCTCGGCCGGTCCCGGAGCCCACCTGGTCGTCCTGACGGGCCCCAACGCGGACGTCGGTGTGGTGGCCTACCAGATGAACATGCTGGTGAAGAAGATCGGCGAGCACCTCAAGCAGGCGCCGCGCACCGGTGCCGCCTCAGCGGGCAGCGGCGAGTGAGGTGAGCGGCGGCGACCCGACGGGCCGTCTGGTACGGCCCTTCACCCTGACCGGGGGACGGACCCGGCCGAGCCGCGCCGACTTCACCCTCATCACCCTGGTGACCGCGGTGGATCCGCCTCCCTCCGGGGCCGCGCGGCCGCAGCCGGAGCATCTGCGGATCCTGCGGCACTGCGCCCGGCCGGTCGCGGTCGCGGAACTCGCCGCTCATCTGGATCTTCCGGTGAGCGTGATCGTCATCATGCTCTGCGACCTGCTGGAGGCGGGCCGGATCACCGTGCATCCGCCGCGTGAGGTCTCCGGTGCGCCGGACATGGAACTGCTGCAGAAAGTGAGGGACGGTCTTGCCCGACTCTGACACCGCCGTGCGGGCACCCGCGCCCCCCGACACGGTCAAGATTCTGATCGCCGGCGGATTCGGCGTGGGCAAGACCACGATGGTCGGATCCGTCAGCGAGATCGAGCCGCTGTGCACGGAGGAGCATCTGACCGCGGCCGGTCTGGACGTCGACGACCTCGACGGCATCGAGGAGAAGCAGACCACCACGGTCGCCCTGGACTTCGGCCGTATCACGATCGGCGACGACCTCGTGCTGTACCTGTTCGGCACGCCGGGGCAGCAGCGGTTCTGGTTCATGTGGAACGACCTGGCCCTGGGCGCCCTGGGCGCCGTGGTCCTCGTCGATGTGCGCAGGCCGAAGGTGAGCTTCGCCGCGATCGACTTCTTCGAGCGCCGGCACATCCCCTTCGTGGTCGCCGTCAACGGCTTCCACGGGAAGCACCCCTACCCGGTGGAGGACATCCGGGAGGCCCTGGCGCTCGCGGAGGACGTCCCGGTGGTGCTGTGCGACGCGCGCAAGCGCGAGTCCTGCCGGGACGTTCTGATCGTCCTCCTCGACCATCTGATCACCTCCGCCGCGCGGGAGGACGCCCGCGGCTGAGCGGACGGGTACGGCGCCGACGGCACCCTTCGCGGTACCGTCCGCGCCGGTGTCCCACCGCGGTGCGTCAGCCGAGACCCGCCGACCTCAGCCAGGCCCTGGCGACGTCCAGCGGGTCCTTCCTCTCCACCTGCACCTGGGTGTCCAGGCGCCGCAGAGTGGCCGTGTCCAGCCTGGCGGAGACGGCGTTGAGCACGTCCACGCCCTTGCGGGGCAGGTCGGCCCTGCGCACCAGCGGCTGGACGTTCTGGAACCCGAAGAGGTTCTCCGGGTCCTTCAGGACGACGAACTTCTCCTCGGCGACGGTCGGGTCCGTGGTGAAGATGTCCGCGGCCTGCACGATGTTCTTCTTCAGCGCCGCCCGGGTCAGCGGACCGCCCGCGTCCAGTGACTTGAAGGACTTGAACTGAAGTCCGTACACCGACTTCAGGCCCTTCAGGCCCTGCCGGCGGGTCTGGAACTCCGGCGAGCCGCCGATGACCAGGTCCCCGGCGATGTCCTTGAGGTCCGCGAGGGAGGACTCCTCGGTGAGACGGTACTTCCTCGCCGTCTGCTGGTTGACGGTGACGGAGTCCTTGTTCTGCGCGGGCGCCGGCTCCAGCAGGGCCAGCCCGGGGTCCAGTGCGGCGTTGATCGCGGCCGTCGTCGCGGCGACCGTTCCCGGGGCGGCCTCGGGGTCGAGGTAGGCCAGCAGTGCGCCGTTGTACTCGGGCAGCAGGGTGACCGAGCCGTTCTTGAGCAGACCGTAGGTGGTCTCGCGACTGCCGATGTTGGGCTTGTAGGAGACCTTGATGCCCTTGGCCTTCAGGGCCTCGCCGTAGAGGTAGGCGAGCAGGGTGCTCTCGGCGAAGTTGTGGGAGCCGACGACGACCGTGCCGCCGTCCGGCCCGTCCCCCGAGAGCGGGTCCTTGCCGGAGGGCGACGCACACCCCGCGAGGAGCGCCGCGACGGCGGCGAGTGCGGCGACGACCGCGACGAGGTGCCGTGTGCCGGCCCGGGTGCTCTGCGCACGAGAAGTCATCCGCCGATCCAATCCGGCGGCCTCCGCGTCGGTCAAGGGGCACCGCTCTTCAATGCGCCCTGGCGTGTGGCCGGTTGTCACCCCTTCGGCCGTGGACGGCCGGTCTCGTGCGCCCGGAACCGCAGCGGTGCGGCGCCGGGTCCGCGCCCCGCCGTCGGCTGCCGTCCCGTCAGTCACCGCGCCGCACCCCCGGTGACACCACGGCCCGGCCCACCGCCCAGAACACCGCGAGCGTCACCAGCGCCAGCCCGGCGACCAGGGCGGCCCCGCCCACGACCTTCTCGTAGTCGCGCTGGTAGAGGCCGTCGACGATGTACCGCCCCAGACCGCCGAGGCTGACGTACGCGGCGATGGTGGCCGTGGAGACGATCTGGACGGCCGCCGAGCGCAGACCGCCGAGGATCAGCGGGAGAGCGACGGGCAGTTCCACCTGGAGGAGGATGCGGCACTCCCCCATGCCCATGCCGCGGGCCGCGTCCACCAGGGGCGGGTCGACGGAGCGCATCGCCTCGTACGTCGTCACCAGGACCGGCGGGACGGCGAGGAGGACCAGCGGGGTCATCACGGGGACCATGCCGAAGCCGAGCAGAAGGAACATCAGCACCAGCAGGCCGAAGCTGGGCAGTGCCCGCCCGGCGGTGGCGATCAGGGCGAGGGCGGTGCCGCCGCGTCCGTAGTGCCCGGTGAGCAGGCCGGCCGGCAGTCCGACGGCGGCGGCGAGGGCGAGCGCCAGCAGTGAGTACCGGATGTGCTCGGCCAGGCGCGTGGGGATGCCGTCGTAGCCGTGCCAGTGGGCGCCGTCGCCGAGGAAGGAGGCGATGAAGTGGAGCACGTTCACCGGTCGGCCTCCTCCAGGGCGGGTGCGGCCGCATCGGGCCGGCTCCGGGCGGTTCCCGGTTTCCGGCGCCGGGTGCCGCGCGGCATCCAGGGGGTCAGCAGCAGGCGCAGAAGGACCAGCGCGCCGTCGGCGAGAACGGCCAGGGCCGCCGTGGTGACCACGGAGTTCACCGCGAGTTCGGGCCGCTGGTAGATGACGGCGGCGTGGAGCAGGTTGCCGAGGGCGCCCTGGTTGCCGATCAGCATGCCGACGCTGACGAGGGAGATGCTGGAGACGGTGGCCACCCGCAGCCCCGCGATGATCGCGGGCACCGCGATCGGCAACTGCACCTGCGCATACCGCCGTACGGGGCCGAGGCCCATCGCGGTGGCGGCGGCGAGCGTCTCCGGCGGCACCGAGCGGACGCCGTCGACGACGGCCGGGACAAGAATGACCAGGCTGTAGACGGCGAGCGGGATCATCACGGTCAGCTCGGTCTGGCCGGTGCAGTCGATGAGGACGACGAAGAACGCCAGCGACGGAATGGCGTACAGCACGGTCGTCAGGCTCAGCACGGGCGGGTACAGCCAGCGGAACCGCACGCACAGCTGGGCGAGGGGCAGGGCGGCGACGAGGCCGGCCAGGACCGGCAGCAGGGCCTCGCGCAGATGCAGACCGATCAGGCCGGACCAGCTGTGCTGGAGATCGCTCGGGATGTCGAAGAAGCCGTTCATCCGGCGACCCGGTCCCAGGTCTCGGCGGCGGTACGGCTCCCGGCGTGGGCGCTGCGGATGGCCTCGCCGATGGTCTGCTGCGAGACGACGCCGAGCACGCGTCCGGTGCCGTCCACGGCGACCGCCCAGCCGGTCGGCGAGAGCACGGCGCCGTCCAGGGCGGCCCGCAGGGAATCGCTGCCGTACACGAAGGGCCGCCCGCAGGGCAGAAGCCGGGCCGGGTCCAGGGGCCCGGCGAGGAGCGCGTCCGGCTCGCCCCAGCCGAGAGGCCTGCCGTCGGGGTCGGTGACGAGGAGGTAGGGCATACCGGGGGCGGCGCGGGCGGCGATCTGCTCGGCGGTGAAGTCCACGGCCACGATCGGGGACTTCTGCAGCGGAAGTCCCCCGGAGGGGAAGAAGGACAGCCGGCGGATGCCGCGGTCGGTGCCGAGGAAGTCCTCGACGAAGGCGTCGGCGGGGGCGGACAGCAGCTCGGCGGGCGGGGCGTACTGGGCGAGCCGGCCGCCGGCGCGCAGCACCGCGACCATGGTGCCGAGCTTGACGGCCTCGTCGATGTCATGGGTGACGAAGACGATCGTCTTGCCCAGCTCGTCCTGGATGCGGAGCAGTTCGTCCTGGAGTCCCTTGCGCACCACCGGGTCGACGGCGGAGAACGGCTCGTCCATCAGCAGCACCGGCGGGTCCGCGACGAGTGCCCGTGCCACCCCGACGCGCTGCTGCTGGCCGCCGGAGAGCTGGTACGGGTACCGCTTGCCGAGCGAGGCGTCGAGTCCGACACGCTCCATCAGCTCGGCCGCCCGCGCCCGGGCCCTGCGCCTGCTCCAGCCGAGCAGGCGGGGCACGGTCGCGATGTTGTCGACGACGGTGCGGTGGGGGAAGAGGCCCGCGTTCTGGATGACGTACCCCATCGACCGGCGCAGGGCGTTGACGGGCTGTCTGCGGATGTCGACGCCGTCCAGGAGGATGCGGCCCTCACTGGGCTCCACCATCCGGTTGATCATCCGCAGGGTGGTGGTCTTGCCGCAGCCCGACGGTCCGACGAGGACGGTGATCGAGCGGTCCGGGATCTCGAGCGAGAGCCGGTCGACCGCCACCGTGCCGTCCGGGTACCGCTTGGTGACTGATTCCATCCGTATCACAGCGCCGAACATCCTTCGGGTCTGGCAGCGGCAGCCGCCCTCGGTCACGGTCGTGCGGGCCGGTGCGGGAGGAGTCCGGATCCCGCAACGGCACGGCTTCGGTATCCACTTCCCGTGTCCGGGGCAGAAGACACCGCACGACCGGCGCGGCGTGGATCACGGAAACGTGGATCACGGAAAAGATCACGGAAAAAGGGTCGGTGCGGCGGCCTGCCCGGCCCGGGAGGCCGGAAGAACCGAAAAGAAGAACCGAAAAGAAGAACCGAAGAACCTGCACAGGGGCGCCGTGGACCGACGACAAGGGGACGGGCCCCGAACGGGCCCGTCCCCAGGCGGCGGGTGCGGTCAGGTCCGGCCGCCGCCACCGCCGCCGAAGGATCCGCTGCTGCCGGGGGACCAGCGGAGCCGGTGCTGCTCGTGGCTGCGCCGGGTCCCACTGGCGTGCAGCTCGTACGGCATGAGCCGCACCCCGTCCTCGGGACGCACCTCGTCCGGTTCCCGGATCTCCCTGATCTCATGAACGGCCCCGGTGACCGGCAGGTGCGGCTGCTCGGCCTCGGTCGGCCGGCTCGACTCCCGGCGCATCACACCGATACCGGCCAGGACGGCCGCCACCAGGCCTCCCGCGATCACGAGCCCGCCGACGAAGGCTCCGAAGGTCCCCCAGAACCCCGGAGCCGCGATCAGTACGGCAGAGGAGGCTGTGCTCATGTCTTCCACCCGCCTCACTGAGAGAGCAGAGAGTGCCCGCGGCGACACCAATGCCGCCTATGTCCACTATTGTCCCCCACAAGGGGGACATCTCAAAGTGGTGCACCGGACACCCACCGCGCCCAAGGGCAGGCAGGACGACGCCCTCGGGCGCGGCGGGCTGCTCATCCGGCGCCCCGCGCGTCACGGGCGCGGGCCCCTCCGCATCCGGGTCACGCACCGGCACCGCCGGCCGGCGCGTTCGCCGCGTGCCGGTCCTTTGCCGGTCCTCCGGCGGCCCTCCGTCAGTCCTCGGCGGGGATCAGGCGCAGGGAGATGGAGTTGATGCAGTACCGCTGATCGGTCGGGGTCGGATAACCCTCGCCCTCGAAGACATGCCCGAGGTGCGACCCGCAGCGGGCGCACCGGACCTCGGTGCGCACCATTCCGTGGGAGCGGTCCTCCAGGAGTTCCACGGCGTCGCTGTCCTTCGGGTCGTAGAAGGACGGCCAGCCGCAGTGGGACTCGAACTTGGTGTCCGAGGTGAACAGTTCGGCGCCGCAGGCCCGGCAGGTGTACACCCCCTTGGTCCTGGTGTCGGTGTACTCACCGGTGAAGGCGGGCTCCGTACCGCCCTGGCGCAGCACCGCGTACTCGGCCGGGGTCAGCTCCGCGCGCCACTGTTCGTCCGGCTTCTCGACCTCGTACGGCATGAGCCCTCAGCCCCTCACTTCGACAGACGGTCCAGGATACGCGGCCCGAGGTCGGTGACATCGCCCGCGCCCATGGTGAGAACGAGGTCGCCGGCCTTCGCCATTCCCGCGATCACCTCCGGCACCTCGGCCTTGTCGTGCACGGCCGTGACGTCGGCTCCCGCCGTCCGGGCCGCCTCGACGACCAGTTCGCTGGTGACGCCGGGGAGCGGGTCCTCGCGGGCCGGGTAGATGTCCAGGACGACCGAGGCGTCGGCCAGGGCGAGGGCCTGGCCCATCTCCTTGCCCAGCTCCTGGGTGCGGGAGAACAGATGCGGCTGGAAGACGACCAGGATCCGGGCGTCGCCGACGGCCTGGCGCATCGCCTCCAGGTCGGCGGTCATCTCGGTGGGGTGATGGGCGTAGGAGTCGATCACCTGGACCCCGGCGGCCTCGCCCTTGAGCTGCAGGCGCCGCTTGACCCCGGTGTACGCGGCGAGCGCGGGGGCGAGCTCGGCGGCCGGGATGCCGAGGGCGGTGCCGGCGGTCAGCGCGGCGACGGCGTTGTGCGCGTAGTGGCGGCCGGGGACGGAGACCGTGAAGGTCAGCTCGGTGCCGTCCAGCACCACGGTGACCTCGCTCTTCAGCCCCCGCGGCACGATGGACAGGATCCGTACGTCGGCGTCCTCGGCCTCGCCGTACGTCACCGTGCGCACGGAACCGGCCAGGCGCCGGGTGAGCTCGCGTGCCCCCTCGTGGTCGGCGGAGATCACCAGCGTGCCGCCGGGGACGATACGGCCCGCGAAGGTCTCGAAGGACTCGTGGATCTCCTCCATCGAGGCGTAGTTGGCGTGGTGGTCGAGCTCGACGTTGAGGACGACGGCGACCTCGGGCGCGTATTTGTGGAAGCTGCGGTCCGACTCGTCCGCCTCGGCGACGAAGATCTCGCCCTCGCCGTGCAGGGCGTTGGAGCCGGGGGCGTCCAGGTCGCCGCCGATGGCGTACGACGGCTTCAGGCCCAGCTCGGTGAGGGACACCGCCAGCATGGAGGTGGTGGTGGTCTTGCCGTGGGTGCCGGCCACGGCCAGCGGCCGCAGGCCCTCCATCAGGGCGGCCAGGGCGTCGGAGCGGTGGACGACCGGAATGCCCAGTTCGGCCGCACGGGCCAGCTCCGGGTTGTCCTCGCGGATCGCGGAGGAGACGACGACGCAGCTCGCGTCCTCGGCGAGGTGCTCGGCGGCGTGCCCGATGTGCACGGTGGCGCCCAGGGCGCGCAGTGCCTCGACGGTCGCCGACTCCTTGGCGTCGCTGCCGGCCACCTTGGCACCGCGCTGCGCGAGGATCTTGGCGATGCCCGACATCCCGGCGCCGCCGATGCCGATGAAGTGCGGTCGTTCCATGGCGGTGGGAAGGCCGGGTGCCATACGTTCTACTCCCCAGGTGTGACGACGGGCGGTACGACGGTGCGTGCGCCGCTCGCGCGGGCGCCGCCCCAGCCTATGCCTTGCTGTGGGAGAAGAGTTTCAGGACCGGTACCCCGACCTTGTGACGGGCCCGCGAGGCCCAGTCGCGGTGGAAGAACTCCTCCACGTAGTGCGGATCGGTCAGGACGATGACCTCGTCGGCGTCGACCTCGGTGACCAGGGTCTTCAGGGCGTCCATCGGATGGTCCTCGATCAGCTGCCCCTCGGCCTCGGCACCGGCCGCGCGCAGCGCCCGGAGGGACACGTCCAGGGCCCGCGCCCCTTCGCTCCTCGCGGCCTCGCCCTCGGGGGTCTCGCCCTCGCGCGCCGCCTCGTCGAGCTCGCCCAGCGCGATGTCGTCGATGGCCCGCAGCAGCCGGTCCGCCTGTTTGCCGCGGGGCTGGAGCAGCACGTGGAAGAAGACCGGCTCCTCGCCGTGCAAGGTGGTGACGAACTCCACGTCGGCGGACGTCAGGGCCTTCTCGATCATCAATACGCTTGTGAACATCAGGCGCCCTTTCTCCTCCGAGGGCCCACAGCCCCTCCGTCTGCCTCCACGGGCCGTGTCCGCCCCCCGCCGAAACCATCCTGCCCTGCGATCGCGCAGGTATCGCGATATTTCCCCCACCCGCGATGCGCGGACCGGCGCCCGGTCCCGCTTCACTGCTCCGGCCCCGCTCCGGGCGGCCACCGCCCGGGCCGCCCGCGGGCCCGCCCCGTCACTCCCGCCGGTACCGGCTGAACAGGAAACCGTCCTCCTCCAGCAGGGAGACCAGGGTGAAACGCCGGGGAACCGTGACGGCGGGACCTCCTGCGATGCGCTGGGCGTCGCCGGCGGTGAGCATCGGGGAGACGGTCAGGCACAGTTCGTCGAGGACGCCGGCCGCCACCATCTGGCCGAGCAGACGGGGGCCGCCCTCGGTGAGCAGACGGGTGTGGCCGAGTTCGGCGAGGGCCCGGACCGCGCGGGCGGGGTCGATGCCCGCGCCGTCGCCGGCGATCACCACCCGTGCGCCCGCCTCCTCCGCCGCCGCGATCCGCTCGGGGGGCGCCGCGGCACCCGTGAGGACCAGCGTGGGCACCAGGGGCGAGGTGAACAGCGGCAGCGAGAAGTCCAGCTCCAGGCTCGCGCTGACCACCGCGATCGCCGGGGCCGGCTCCTGCCCGGCCGCCTTCCGCAGCTCCGCGAACTCCGCCCGCGCCCGCGCCGGGCGGTACCCCTCCCGGCGCACCGTCTCCGCTCCGACCACCACGACGTCGGCCAGGGCCCGCAGCGTGCCGAAGATCCGCATGTCGGCGGCGCTGGAGATGGGCTGCGAACGGCCCTCGTGCTGGGCGGCCCCGTCCAGCGTGGTCACCATGTTGGCGCGCAGCCACGGCTCCCGGCCCGCGCTCCCGCGCTCGGGGTAGGCGTAGGCGGCCGCCAGCTCGGCGAGAGTCCACTCCCGGTCCTCGAGGGCGCCGGGCACGCTCGCACCACCGGCCCCGGGGGTCCGGGCCGCTGTCTCGTCGATCACAGGGAACAGGCGTCGCATGCCGTGCAGTGTTCCACGCCGCTTACCATGGGGGATCGTGTCCTCCTCCACAGCCCCTTCCGGGCTCAGCTCCCCCACCGGCACGGCTCCGCTGTCCCTGTGCGCCCGTGAGCCGCACGTCCCGGCCGACCGGCTGGTCGCCGAGATGGTGCCGCCGCCGCGCTTCGACGCGGTGCGCTTCGCGACGTACCTCCCCGACCCGAAGCAGCCCAGCCAGGCCGAGGCCGTGCGGGTCCTGGAGGACTTCGCCGCCGGTCTCGGCGACGCGTCCCCGGCCGGCTCCGCCAGGCGCGGCTTCCTCGGTTTCGGCAGGGGCCGGGGCAACGGCAGGAGGAGGGCCGCGAAGGGCGGGGGCTCCTCCGGTCCCCGCGGCATCTACCTCGACGGCGGCTACGGCGTCGGCAAGACCCATCTGCTGGCCTCCCTGTGGCACGCCACCGACGCCGAACCCTCCCGCAAGGCGTTCGGCACGTTCGTGGAGCTGACCAACCTCGTCGGCGCCCTCGGCTTCCAAAAGACGGTCGAGACCCTCTCCGGCCACCGGCTGCTGTGCATCGACGAGTTCGAGCTGGACGACCCCGGTGACACCGTGCTGGTCTCCACGCTGCTCGGCCGGCTCGTCGACGAGGGCGTCGCGCTCGCCGCGACCTCCAACACGCTGCCGGGCAAGCTCGGCGAGGGCCGCTTCGCCGCCGCGGACTTCCTGCGCGAGATCCAGGGCCTGGCCGCGCACTTCCGCACGCTGCGCATCGACGGCGAGGACTACCGCCACCGCGGCCTGCCCGAGGCACCGGCGCCGTACTCCGACGAGCAGGTGACCGCGGCGGCGCACGCCACCGCCAACGTCTCCCTCGACGACTTCTCCCAGCTCCTCGAGCACCTGGCCAGGGTGCACCCCAGCCGCTACGGCGCCCTGACCGACGGCGTGGCGGCCGTGTGCCTGACCGGGGTGCGGCCGGTGCCCGACCAGTCGACCGCGCTGCGGCTCGTGGTGCTCGCGGACCGGCTCTACGACCGCGAGGTGCCCGTGCTGGCCTCGGGGCTGCCCTTCGACCGGCTGTTCAGCGAGGAGATGCTGAAGGGCGGCTACCGCAAGAAGTACTTCCGCGCGATATCCCGCCTCACCGCCCTCGCCCGGGACGCCAAGGGACTCGTCGAGGCGGATTGACCCCGAGCGGGGACGGGGTGCCTCGCAGCGGTACGACGCAGACGCAGGTGTCGCGTGATCCTCCGGACCGGCCCGGGTCCGCCCACGCGGCTCCTGCGCGGCAACACGCCCGTGCGTCCGGGCACCGACCGGCGACCGGCGGACGGCGGACGGCCGACTGGGCACGACGGGCGGCCGGACCTGTGCGTCCGGTCCTGTGCGATGCACACCGGCATGGCGCTCGCGTCCTCTCCGCGCACCGACCCCTCTCGCTCCTCCCCCGCTCTTCTCCCTTCTCCCTCCTTTTCTCCCTCCTCTCCGCGCACCGGCTTCTTCGCCGCACTGCACGCCCCACAAACCGAACATTTTTTCTCTATCGGTCTTATCGTGGAAGAAGGCGCACAAGGCGCAGACAGCCGTCCGTCCGAGGAGTCGGCATGATGCAGGAACTGGTGACCGCCGCGATCGCCGTGGGCTGCGCGGGCCTCGTGTATCTCGCCTCGGCGGTGCGGATCATCAAGCAGTACGAACGCGGAGTGGTGTTCCGGTTCGGACGGCTGCTCGGTGCACCGCGTCTGCCGGGCCTGACGTTGATCATCCCGGTCATAGACCGGCTCCACAAGCTCAACATGCAGATCGTCACGCTGCCGGTCCCCTCGCAGGAGGGCATCACCCGGGACAACGTGACCGTACGCGTGGACGCGGTCGTCTACTTCAAGGTGGTCGACCCGACGAGCGCGCTCATCCGGGTGGAGGACTACCGGTTCGCGGTCTCGCAGATGGCCCAGACGTCGCTGCGTTCGATCATCGGCAAGAGCGACCTGGACGACCTGCTGTCCAACCGCGAGAAGCTCAACCAGGGGCTGGAGCTGATGATCGACAGCCCGGCCGTCGGGTGGGGCGTGCAGATCGACCGTGTGGAGATCAAGGACGTGTCCCTGCCGGACACGATGAAGCGGTCCATGGCCCGGCAAGCGGAGGCCGACCGGGACCGGCGGGCCCGCATCATCAACGCGGACGCGGAGCTCCAGGCGTCCAAGAAGCTGGCCGAGGCGGCGCAGCAGATGGCCCACACACCCTCCGCGCTGCAACTGCGGCTGCTGCAGACGATCACGACGGTCGCCGCGGAGAAGAACTCCACGCTCGTCCTGCCCTTCCCCGTGGAGCTCCTCCGCTTCCTGGAAAGGGCCCAGCAGCATCCGAAGCCGGAGCCGGAGCCGCAGGGGTCCTTCGACCAGGCTCCGCCCGCCCCGCTCACTCCCCTCCGCACCACCGCCGACGCGGCCACTGCCGCCACGGCCGCTCCCGAACCTCCCGTCCCGGAGAGCGTCGGGGCCCCACCGCAGGCGGCTCAGCCCTAAGTGTGCTGTTCGGACAGGTTGGTGAAGGTCCCCGATCCGTTCGGCGCCCCGACCGGCCGCCGCGCCTGATCCGTCGTACCCGCCCCGCCGCACCCGACGTGCCGCCCGGCGGTCCTACGCTGGATCCATGGGCGACGACGGCACCGGCAAGACCGACGGCATCGACGAGACCGGCGGCTACTGCCTGATCGGCGCACCCAGGCCGCCCCGGGCGGCAGGGGAGGACGGCCCGCCGTACGCGGAGTGCGTGCTGTGCCGCGAGCCGACCGAGTACCCGGAGTCGTACAAGGGGATCACGCTCTGCCCCGTCTGCGAGTGGCAGGAGGCGCAGCGCACGGCCTGCTCGGGCTGAGCGGGCCGGGACCGATCATGCGCCTGGCAGACTGGGGGCCGTGAGCACCGACGAGACCATCACGGCTGCTTTCTCCGAGGACAGCCCGTTCCGGCCCGGTCCCGGCGCGCAGGAGCAGACGCGGCAGTTCGTGCTGCCCCTGGTGGTGCGGATCGAGCGGACCGCCCCTCCGGCCCGTACCGACGCGCTGCAGACCGCGGCCCGCGCGGTGCTGGTGCTGCTCAGCGACGAACGCTCCGTCGGGGACGGTCCGTGGGCGCAGGCCGTACGGGACTGGCAGGACACCCGGATCCGCAAGGTGGTCCGGCGGGCACGCGGCGCCGAGTGGCGGCGCGCGGAGGCCCTGCCCGGCATCACGGTCACCGGGGAGACGGCCGAGGTACGGGTCTACCCGCCCGTACCGCTCGACGGCTGGCCCAAGGACCTGGCCAGGCTCCAGGTCTCCGGCACCGACCTCGACGACCCGGAACCCCCTGCCGGGCCGGACCCGGATCTTCCCGTCCTGTGGCTCAACCCCCACCTGGAGATGTCCGCGGGCAAGGCGATGGCCCAGGTGGGCCACGGCGCCCAACTGACCTGGTGGGAGCTGTCGGACGCGCAGCGCGCCGCCTGGCGCGACGCCGGCTTCCCCCTCGCCGTCCGCACCGCCGACCCCGCCCGCTGGGACGCCCTGGCCTCCGCGGGGCTGCCGTTGGTGCGCGACGCGGGTTACACGGAGATCGCCCCGGGGTCCTGCACGGTGGTCGCCGACCATCCGGCGCTGCGCCGGGGGCGCGCCCGGCCCTGACGTCAGGCGGTCGGCGTCCCCTGGTGGAAGTACAGGCGCCAGCCCGACCGCGTCAGCCGCCACAGGGAGCTCCGCAGGGCCCGGCGCCCCTGGTGGTCGGTGCGGTACGTCAGGTGGACGACGCCCGGTGCGAGGACCTTCCCCGACATCTCGCCGACCTCGACCGGAGCCTCCGGCGACACCGCCCCGGAGCTCGTCACCGTGAGGATCGACTGCGCGTCCCAGGTGCGGCCCGAGGCTCCGATCTCGGTGAACTCCGGGTCCAGCAGCTCCGCGACCAGGGCCGGGGACGCGCGCACCTCGGGGTCGAGAAGCCGCAGTTCGCCGTCGACGGCCGCCCGCACGGCCTTGTCGTTCTCGTTGTTCTCGTCGTTCTCGTGGTGCCCGTCGCTCTCGTTCTTCTCATCCGCCATACGCGGACCCTATGGACCTCCCCCTGCCTCCGCCCAGCGAATATCGCCGGATCCCGCCCCCCTCGAATGCCGCACCTCAAATGTTGCTCTGAACGTGCGGGGCCCGGGGTTCGCGGCCGGGCGCCGGGGCCATACCCCCTTCACATACCCGGACACGGAGGCAGGAAGGGGCGAGGGGACCGTGGAGCGGCTCGGGGTGGGGATCGGGTGGCGGCCGGAAATCGCGGAGGCCGTGGAGAGGATGCCGGGTGTCGACTGGGTCGAGATCGTGTCCGAGAACGTGTGCCCCGGCCATCTGCCCGAGTCGCTGCGGCGCCTGCGGGAGCGGGGGACGACCGTCGTGCCGCACGGTGTCTCGCTCGGCCTCGGCGGGGCCGAGCGGCCCGACGAGCGCCGGCTGAAGGCACTCGCCGAACGGGCGGAGGCGCTCGGCTCGCCGCTGGTGAGCGAGCACATCGCGTTTGTGCGGGCCGGTGGCGCGCCGACCGGCTCGCCCCGGCTGGAGGCGGGGCATCTGCTGCCCGTGCCGCGCACCCGTGACGCCCTCGACGTGCTGTGCGAGAACGTCCGCATCGCGCAGGAGGCACTGCCCGTGCCGCTCGCCCTCGAGAACATCGCCGCGCTGCTGACGTGGCCCGACGAGGAACTGACCGAGGGGCAGTTCCTGTACGAGCTGGCCGACCGCACAGGGGTGCGGCTGCTGATCGACGTGGCCAATCTGCACACCAACCACGTCAACCGGGGCGAGGACCCGGCCAGGGCGCTGGCCGAACTCCCCCTGGAGGCCATCGCGTACGTCCATGTGGCGGGCGGCTTCGAACGGGACGGGGTCTGGCACGACAGCCATGCCCACCCGGTTCCGCAGCCGGTCCTCGGCATCCTGGCCGACCTCGCCTCCCGGGTGTCCCCGCCGGGAGTGCTGCTGGAACGCGACGAGAACTTCCCCGAGCCCGCCGAGCTGGAGCGGGAGCTGGGCGCGATCCGGAAGGTGGTGGAGCCGGGTCGTCCGCCCGCCGTGCGGGAGCCGTACGAGGCCGTCCGCGCACCGGGGGCGGCCGACGCGCACGCCACCGGGCCCGCCCGGCAGCGGCTCGCCCTCGCGCAGACCGCTCTGCTGTCGGCGCTCGTCGCCGGGACGCCCGTGCCGGAGGGGTTCGACCGGGCGCGGATGGGGGTGCAGGCGCGGGCGCTGGCGGCCAAGCGGGCGGATGTCGTGGCCAAGGTGGCGCCGGAGCTGCCGGTGCTGCTCGGCGCGGGCTACCGGGCCGCGTTCCTCGCGTATGCGCGGACCCGTCCGATGAGCGGCGGCCACCGGCAGGACGCCCTGGACTTCGTGGCGTCCCTGCTGCGCGCCGGGCGACCGGACGACCCGGCGGTCCGGCGGGCGCTGCGGGAGTGGTGGCTCGAGCGGTCGGGGCCGGCCCCGCGGTCCGGCGGACCCGCGGCGCGGGTGGCCCGCGCCGCCCGGAAAGTGCTGCTGCGGCGCTGAGGGCAGGACTCCCCCGTGCGTGATCCCGCCGGACCGCCGGACGGTGCGTGATCCCGCCGGCGGCGTCCGGCACGGCGGTGCCGGTCCATGCCGGTCCCTGGAAGTGCGGCGGCACACCTGAGACGCCGTGCCGGCGGCTGAAACCGTGCCGACGGCCGTCCCCCGGTGCCGGGAAGCGACCGGGACATGGGCGCGCACGGCACCGCGGGCGGGCCGGCCCCGGGCGTCGGCCGGTGCCCGGGCGCCCCGGGCGCCGGGCCGTTCCAGGGGCGGCTCCCGGGGCGGCAGGCGGTCCGCGCCCCGCTCCGAGAGCCGTGACGGACGGCCCGCCGCCGGAAGGCGCTCAGGCCGACGAGGTGCTCAGGCCAGCCCCGCGACCAGCTCCGCGATGTCCTTGCGGCGGCCGGTGAAGAAGGGGATCTCCTCGCGCACGTGCAGACGGGCCTTCGCGCCGCGCAGGTGACGCATGAGGTCGACGATGCGGTGCAGCTCGTCGGCCTCGAAGGCGAGGAGCCACTCGTAGTCGCCGAGGGCGAAGGACGCGACCGTGTTGGCGCGCACGTCCGGGAAGCCGCGGGCCATCTGGCCGTGCTCGGCGAGCATGTGGCGGCGCTCCTCCTCGGGCAGCAGGTACCAGTCGTAGGAGCGGACGAACGGGTAGACGCAGACGTAGGCGCGCGGCGTCTCGTCGGCGAGGAACGCCGGGATGTGCGAGCGGTTGAACTCGGCGGGACGGTGCAGCGCCATGTTCGACCACACCGGCGTGAGGGCACGGCCGAGCCTGGTGCGACGGAAGAGGTTGTACGCCTCCTGCAGCTGGTCGCTGGTGTCGGCGTGCCACCAGATCATCAGGTCGGCGTCGGCACGCATGCCCGAGACGTCGTACGTGCCGCGAATGGTCACGCCCTTGGCGTCGAGCTGGCCGAACAGCTCCTGGACCTCCTCCGCGTAACCCGCACGGTCCTCGGGCAGGACGTCCTTCAGCTTGAAGACGGACCACAGGGTGTAGCGGATGACCTCGTTGAGGTCCTTGGCCAGCTTGCCCTTGTTCGGAATCCTGGCGGGCTCGGGGGTGGGGGCGTCAGCACTCATGGGGCTATTCTCCCGCTTCGCCCTGCGGACCCCGCACCGGGGTCCCGGTGGGGTCCTGCACCTCGTGAAGAACACCGCCGATCCGGTCCACGGCGGCGTACGCGCTCGCGATGCACGCCGGGATGCCCACGCCGTCGTACACCGCGCCGCACACCGCGAGGCCCGGGAGCTTGCCGATGTGCTCGTGGATGCGGGCCACGCGCGCGTGGTGGCCGACGGGGTACTGGGGCAGGCCGTCGGTCCAGCGGGTGACGCGGGTCTCCAGGGGCACCGCGTCCAGGCCGGTGGCCTCGCGCAGATCGTGCCGGGAGACCTCCACGAGCTCGGCGTCCTCCCGCTCCAGGATCTCCGTCTCGCCGTACCGTCCCACGGAGGTGCGCAGCACCACCACGTCCGGGTCCTCCTCGGCGAGCCAGCCCCACTTCTGGGAGGCGAAGGTGGACGCCTTGACGGTCCGGCCGTCGACGGGGGGCACGAGGAAACCGCTGCCCGGGGGCAGGGTGACGTCGGCGCGGCGGTAGGCGAGGGTGATCAGGGCCATGGAGGCGTACTCGACGGTCCGCAGCTCGGCGGCGGCCTCGGGGGACTCGGCGCGCAGCAGGTCGGCGGCGGCCGGCGCGGGCACGGCGAGGATCACGGCGTCGGCCCGCAGCACGCGGTCCCCGGCGACCACGCGCCAGGACGAGTGGTCCTGCCTGCGCAGCTCCGTCACGGGCGTACCGGTGAGGATCTCTCCG
Organism: Streptomyces thermoalcalitolerans; assembly: GCF_039525155.1. NCBI lineage: Bacteria > Bacillati > Actinomycetota > Actinomycetes > Kitasatosporales > Streptomycetaceae > Streptomyces > Streptomyces thermoalcalitolerans. Next base: position 69,385 of record NZ_BAAAHG010000001.1, read on the forward strand.
CCGCGGGCGCGCACGGACTGGGCGACCGCGAGCGGCAGCCGGCCCATCCCGCCCTCGATCCCCAGGAACACCGGCCCGGTCCGCGGTGCGGCGGCGGCCGCGGCCTGGAGTTCGCGGACCCCTTCCAGCAGCGAGTCGTGGGTCTGCGCGACCCGGAAGAGCTGCGGGACGGCCGAGCGCATCGAGATGCGGTAGGCGTCACCGGCGTAGACCCCGCCGAGCAGCGGCTCGACCAGGCGGTCGACCACCTCGCGGCCCAGGCGTGCCGCCACGTACTCGCCGACCGCCACGTCCTCGCCGACCTCCGTGCGGGGCAGTTCGGTGTCGCGCTCGATGCGGGCGAGGCCCTCCTCGGACAGCACACCGGCCAGCGCGGAGGCCGTGCCGGGAACGCCCATGACGTGCCCCGTGGGCATGGGGCGCAGGGCCCCGCGGGTCCAGATCGAGGCGGCCGCGGTGGCCGGCGGCTGGAGCTGGTCGGCGAGACCCGTCTCGCGGGCGAGGGTCACGGCCTCGGGCCGGCGGGCCAGCATCGACTCGGCACCCAGGTCGACCCGCACGCCCGCGATCTCCCCGGGCAGCAGCTTGCCGCCCACCCGGTCCGCGGCCTCCAGTACGGTCACGCGCGCTCCGCGCTGCAGCAATCGGTGTGCGGCGGCCAGCCCCGCGATACCGGCCCCGATGACGACGACATGGCCTGTGTCCCTACCCGTTGCGCTCATGCGCCCACTCTCTCAGACCCCCGTCGGCGCTCCGTCCGCACCCCGGTGTCCGGTACGAGTCCCGACCGTGACCGCATCGGAATCCTTTCCGGCGAACGTTCCGCGCGGCTCGTGCGTCGAAGAGGCAACCAGTTGTCACAACCGGGGGGTACGCCCTGATGCGCGCACGCTGTTCCGCTCGCAGACTCGCTCGCAGATCCGCCGGCACCGCTCGCCCTGCTCCCGCCCTGGCCGGGCTTCTGCTCGCCGCCGCGCTCGCGCTCACCGGATGCAGCGCGAGTGACAGCGGCGGCGGTCTCACCAGCAAGGCCACCGCGGGCGCCGCCCAGAACGACGCCCGCGAGGCCGCTCCGGGTGCGGGCGCGGCCGGCGACCAGGGTGCGGCCTCCGGCGCGCGGGCCACCGCCCCGCCCCGGCTCACCACGAGCCACATCATCCGCACCGCGTCGCTGACCGTGCGGGTCAAGGATGTGCCGAAGGCCCTGGAGACGGCCCGCACCGTCGTGGAGAACGCCGGGGGCTACATCGGCAACGAGACCACCACCCGCGACGAGGCGGGCCACGCACGCACGCGCGTGGTGCTGCGTGTGCCCGCCGACCGGTACGACGAGGTCCTGGCCGACCTGGAGGGCACCGGCACGCTGCTCGACCGCACGGCGAAGGCGCGGGACGTCACCGATCGGGTCGTCGACGTCGAGAGCCGGATCAAGTCCCAGCGGGCGAGCGTGGCCCGGGTGCGCGCCCTGATGGACCGGGCGACCCGGCTGAGCGACGTGGTCGCCCTGGAGGGGGAGCTGAGCCGCCGCGAGTCCGACCTGGAGGCGCTGCTGGCCCAGCAGGCGTCCCTGAAGGACCGTACGAGCATGGCCACGATCACTCTGTCGCTGTCCGAGAAGCCGGCGCCCAAGGCCGACGACGAGCCGGGGTTCGCGGACGCGCTGGCGGGCGGCTGGCAGGTGTTCGTCACCCTGCTGCGCTGGATCGTCCTGGCCATCGGCGCGGTGCTCCCGTTCGCCATGACGGCGGCGCTGGTCGCCGTGGTGTGGCGGTGGGGCATACGGCCCCGGCTGCCGCGCCGCCCCGCCCCCGTTCCTGCCCCCGCTCCTGGCCCCGTTCCTGCCCCCGGCCCCGCCCCCGCTCCCGCCGCGTCCGAACCGCCCGGAAAGCCGTCCGGAGAACCGGGCAGGCACACCTGACGGCCTGTGCCCGTAGCGTGGTCCCATGGGGACAAGCGCCAGGGAACGACTGGTCGTGATCGGCGCGGACGCCGCGGGGATGTCCGCGGCGTCGCAGGCACGCAGGATGCGCGGACCCGGCGAACTGGAGATCGTGGCGTTCGAACGCGGCCACTTCACCTCGTTCTCGGCGTGCGGCATCCCGTACTGGGTGAGCGGCGACGTCGACGGACGGGACCGGCTGATCGCCCGCACGCCCGAGGAGCACCGCGCGCGGGACATCGATCTGCGGCTGCGCACCGAGGTGACGGAGATCGACGTGGCCGCGGGCCGCGTCCGCGCGCGGGACGTCGACTCCGGCACCGAGTCCTGGACGTCGTACGACAAACTCGTGATCGCGACCGGGGCCCGTCCCGTCCGCCCCGGCCGGCCCGGCTTCGACGCGCCCGGCGTGCACGGTGTGCAGACCCTGGACGACGGCGAGGCCCTGCTCGACAGCCTCACGCGCGTGCGGGGCCGCCGGGCGGTGGTGGTCGGCGCCGGGTACATCGGCGTGGAGATGGCCGAGGCGCTGCTCAGGCGCGGCTACGAGGTGACGGTCGTCAACCGCGGCAAGGAGCCCATGTCCACGCTCGATCCGGACATGGGCCGCCTGGTGCACCGGGCCATGGAGGAGATGGGCATCACCATGGTCGACGACGCCGAGGTGACCGAGGTGCTCACCGGCGAGGGGGACACCTCCCCGCCCGGGGCGGGCCGGGGGTCCGGGGAAGGCCGGGTGCGGGCGGTGGCCACCGAGGACGCCGAGTATCCGGCGGACGTGGTCGTGCTGGGCATCGGCGTACGTCCCGAGACGACGCTCGCGCGGGCGGCCGGGCTGCCGCTCGGTGCGCACGGCGGGCTGCTCACCGACCGGGCGATGCGGGTGCGCGGCCACGAGAACATCTGGGCCGGCGGGGACTGCGTGGAGGTCCTGGACCTGGTCTCCGGGCAGCAGCGCCACATCCCGCTGGGCACCCACGCCAACAAGCACGGCCAGATCATCGGCACCGACGTCGGCGGCGGCTACGCGACCTTTCCCGGTGTGGTCGGCACGGCGGTGAGCAAGGGTGCGATCTGGAGATCGGGCGCACCGGGCTGCGGGAGAAGGACGCCCGCCGGGTGGGCCTGCGGTTCGAGACGGTCACCGTCGAGTCGACCAGCCGCGCGGGCTACTACCCCGGTGCCTCTCCCATGACGGTCAAGATGCTGGCGGAGCGCCGCACCGGCCGTCTGCTGGGCGTGCAGATCGTCGGCCGCGAGGGCGCGGCGAAGCGGGTCGACATCGCCGCGGTCGCCCTCACGGCCGGTCTGACGGCGGAGCAGATGACGGCGCTGGACCTCGGCTACGCCCCGCCGTTCTCGCCGGTGTGGGATCCGGTGCTGGTGGCGGCGAGAAAGGCGGCGGCCAAGGTCCGCGGCAGCGCTCCCTAGAGTTTCCTGGGGTGTTCCGTCCGGCCTCGGCGGAAAGGAGACCGGGCTGCCGGACGGCGGCCGTCGCCGTCACCCCTGCGGCCCGCCTTCCCCGGGCCGCAGGGGCTCAAGGAGTCATACGGACACGCGGACGGCGGTGTTCACCGATTCGGCGAGCACGTGAAGGGCAGTACTTTCCTGTGGTCATCCCCGTCCATGATGTGAACCCCACGCGGCGTACTCCCTGGGTGACGTACGCCCTGATCGTCGCGAACGTCGTCGCGTTCCTGTCCATGCCCGGAATCGCCGGCTCCGTGACGGGCGGCAGCACGCTGGCGGAGCTGTGCCGACTGGAAGCGTTCACGGAGCAGTACGCACTGGTGCCCAGAGAGCTGATCCACGGTCAGCTGCCGCCGCTGGTCCCGACCGGCGAGGCGGGCCTGGGGCTGCGCGGACCGGGCTGTGTGCTGGGGCCGCCGGCCTACGACAAGTGGCCCGTGCTGTCGGTCCTCACCTCGATGTTCCTGCACGGCAGCTGGCTGCACCTGCTGGGCAACCTGCTGTTCCTGTTCATCTTCGGCAACAACGTCGAGGACCGCATGGGCCATGTGGGGTTCCTGCTGTTCTACGTGGTCTGCGGCTACGCGGCCGGATACGGGTTCGCTCTTCTGAACTCCTCCTCCACCACCCCTCTGATCGGCGCCTCGGGAGCCATCGCCGGCGTCCTGGGCGCCTACCTGGTGCTGTATCCCAGGGCCCGGGTCTGGGTCCTGGTCCCCTTCCTGGTCTTCCTGCCGCTGCGGCTGCCGGCCTGGGTGGTCCTGGGCCTCTGGTTCGTGCTGCAGGCGCTCTACTCCGCCGGCGAGGCCGTCACCGAGGCGGGCACCGTGGCGTACACCGCGCACGTCATCGGCTTCGTCACGGGCATGCTGATCGCCTGGCCCCTCAAACCGGGCACTCCCCCGCCCCCCGAACCCGGCGGCATCCTCTTCGGCCGGCAGGCACGACGCCCCTCCTGGTAGAGCCGTCCACCGAAGGCCGGACAGCGCAAGGAAAACCGGGAAGGCCCGGGCAGGGGATCCGGACCGACGGGGCAGTGCCCAAAAGCCCGACCGGTTTCCCGGCGAACCGGGTTCCTGGTGAGGCGGGCCCTCCGCCCCCGCCGGAATCAAGATCGATTGTCAGTGGTGGATGAGACGGTGGGGACATCGAGTCGGAACCGAGGGGGGCCGCCATGTCCGGAAACCAGAACTACATCAACCACGTCGCTCTCGTGCTGGACGCCAGTTCGTCCATGGCGCACCTGAGCCGCAAGGTCGTCGAAGTCGCCGACCAGCAGATCGCCTACCTTGCCCGCCGGTCGAAGGAGCTGGACCAGGAGACCCGTGTCACGGTGTACGTCTTCGCGGACACGGTGGAGTGCGTCATCTACGACAAGGACGTGCTGCGGATGCCGTCGCTGAAGCAGCTGTACCGCACCGGTGGGATGACGGCTCTGCTGGCGGCCGCGCTGAAGTCGCAGCGGGAGCTGGCGCAGACGGCCCAGCTGTACGGCGACCACAGCTTCCTGACGTTCATACTCACCGACGGGCAGGAGAACGCCAGCCACCGCTGCCCGGACGCCCCTGCCAGCAGTCAGCGGAAACTGGTCGAGGCCGTGGCCGAGATGATCAGGACGCAGGAGGACAACTGGACGCTGGCCGTCCTGGTGCCGGACCAGATGGGCAGGCGCGAGGCCATGCAGTGCGGTTTCCCGAAGGACAACATCGCCATCTGGGACGCCACGAGCACCCAGGGTCTGGAGGAGGCCGGGCAGGTCATCCAGCAGGCCACCGAGAAGTTCATGGTGGGCCGCGCCCAGGGCATCCGGGGATCGCGGGCGGTGTTCTCCACGGGTGCGGACGCGGTCAACAAGGACACCATCAAGGCGGCCGGCCTCACCGCGCTGGACCCGTCGACGTACCAGCTCATCCCGGTGCCGCGGGAAGCGGCGATCCGGGACTGGGTCGTCGAGTGCGGGCACACCTACCGCACCGGCAGTGCGTTCTACCAGCTGAGCAAGTCGGAGACGATCCAGCCGCAGAAGCAGATCGCGGTGCTGGAGAAGAAGACGGACCGGGTGTACACGGGCCCCGAGGCCCGCTCCCTGCTCGGCCTGCCGGACGTGGCGGTCCGGGTCAAGCCGGACCACAACGACGACTTCACGATCTTCGTGCAGAGCACCAGCGTGAACCGGAAGCTCGTGCCGAACACCCGGCTGCTGCTCATGCTCTGACACCGCACCGGCTCTTCCGGCCTCGGACCCGAGGTGCCGCGGCGGCCCGCCTCGCCCCGCACACGGTTGCGGGCCGAGCGGGCCGCGGTCCCGTCGTGCGATGCCCTGTCACAGGCTCGTCAGGATCTGGGGCGAGAGGTCCTTGATGAGGGTGTTGGTCCAGCGCATCTGCCGCAGTGTCTGCGGATGGCATGCCGAGACCATGGCGAGCAGCCCGTCGTCCCGGGTGGCCTGCCCGGCGAGGGCGAGCAGGAACGCGGTCAGGAAGAAGAGACCGAGGCCGTTGTGGCGGAGGAAGCGGCGCACACGACGCCGTGCCGGTGCGGTGTCCCCGCCATGCTCCGGTGCGGGGGTCATCGGCGCATCAGCCCCACGGTCATGAAGTACGCCAGGCCGACCACGATCACGAGCAGTGTTCCGACGAACAGCGTTCTCACGGTCTTCTCACCCGCCCTTGAGCTCGCACTGGTACGGGCGCTGCGGCCGGGGCCGGCACCCGGCGGCGGTGACCTTCCATCCCGTGGGGAAGTGCGCCAGGAAGACGGTGTCGTGGTCCAGCACCACCCGGGCCTGTCCGCCGTAGACGTCCACGCGCCGTACGGCGCCCGCCGCCGGAAGGTCCTGCTCGCCGATCGCCTGAGCGCAGCGGCGCTTGGCCGACTGCTCCACTTCCTCCCTGGTGGAGGGAGCGAGGGCGGTGCACAGCCGTTCATGCTGTCCGGCGACCAGGGCGCGTTCGAATCGCGTCACCTGTGCGATGACGCCGTCGCGCCGTTCGGACGGCGTTCCGCAGGCGCCAGCCACGGCGAGAGTCACCGCTGCCACGACGCAGGGCCGTACCACTGTTCTGACACCCCGTCTCCCGTGCATCCCGCCCTCCCTGCGGCACCGGGCGGAATCGGGCCGTTCCGTCCACTGTGCGAGAAGTGGTCGCTCATTCATGAGACATGGGCTTCTTGGCGGCTGCAACCGGTCCGGGGCCGTTGAGGCTCCGTCCGGGGGCCGAGGAGGTCATGCGCAGCCGCACCCGGTGGGGTGCGCTCTCCCGAGGGGATCCGGGCTTTCCGCCTTTCCGAAGGGGGCGGGCACCCGTCCGGCGCATGCACCGCACGTACTCGTCTGAGCCGCGCACGGAAACGCTCGTGGCCGAGATGTTCCCCCAAGAGACGGAGCCAGGGGTCCGGCCAGGGAGCTCATGGGCGTCGGTGACGGGTCCGTTCCTCCCCGCCGCCGGGCGCCTCGCCGCCTGCGCCGGTCCGGCGTCCGCGGCCCGTGGGTCCGGGGTTCCTCTCCGTGGTGAAATCCTGTCCCGCGGAAAAGCAAGCCCTGAACCGGCCTTCTTTCTCTCCGTGTTCGCGTCCCCGGCCGATCCTGCCCTCATGGCCCATGGCGAACGAGGGAAAGCCGTGGACAAACGACGCGAACAGCCCTTGATGCATCTCGTCCCGTCACCGGACGGACGCACTGTCGGCCACGCTCCGCGCGACAGTGTCCTCGCCTGAATCACACCTGATCCCCCGGATCATCCGAACCGGGGTGAACCAGGGTGAACCCATCGCTCCGCCTCTGCCGAATCAGCCGGAGGCGCCCCTGGCTCACACCCATGGCCAGGGTGAATGGGCATCAGACCCCGAACGGCGGCTCATGTCGCGCGTTGTGCGACCTGACGGGTGATCGGCACACCGGCCTGTCCTGTTCTGTGCTGTACCTGACAGCAGGATCTCGCCAAGCTTTATCCGCCCCGAAGACCCCATCGGGGCGTCCCCTCACCCACGAAGGTTGCGCGCATGAAACGTGTTGCCTTGCCGTTCGCGGCTGCCGTCGTGTCAGTCCCTCTCGTCCTGCTCCCTGCCGCATCCGCTTGGGCAGCTCCCGCGGACAAGTCACAGGTGCTCAGCTCCTGGACCCAGACGAGCGCTTCCAGCTTCAACGCCTGGAACGCCGCCCGCCAGAACCAGGGCGCATGGGCCGCGTACGGTTTCGACTGGTCGACGGACTACTGCACTTCCTCGCCCGACAACCCCTTCGGCTTCCCCTTCCAGCTCGCCTGTGCCCGCCACGACTTCGGTTACCGCAACTACAAGGCGGAAGGCACCTTCTCCGCCCACAAGGCCCGGCTCGACTCGGCGTTCTACGAAGACCTGAAACGCGTCTGCGCGAACTACTCGGGCGCGACCCGCACCGCTTGCAACAGCACGGCATGGACGTACTACCAAGCGGTCAGCGTCTTCGGCGTGTCGGCGACCGACGTGGGAACCGGGAAGCAGCCGGCTGCCTGATGTGCCCCTCCTGGAAGTCTGACAGGTGACGTCCCCTCTGTGAGCGGGTACTGCCGTTCTCTCCGCGATCACCATACGCCCACCGGCAGTCCCCCACATCCACCGGGCATGATTTCCAGTCAGGCCGTGCGTGCCCCGCGGGGCGGTGGGACGGCTCGCCGTCATCACCTCATCACCGCCCCGCGGGGCCATGCCGCTTCCGTGCGGCCCCGCGCCGTTCCGGGGCCGTGGCGCCCGGGCCGGGCGGACACCACATGTCCTCGCCCCGCGCGCACGCACGCCGCACCCGCCGGCCGCTGTCCGTCCGGTGCGGCATCTGCTTCAGGAAACTGTCCGATTCCCCACGCCTCCTGAGCCGGAGGCAGCAGGCGCCCCGGCCGGTCCACTCATCGCTCCGGGCGCACCACGCCGCTCCGAGCGCACCACGCGCCCCGCCCGGCCCTCCGGCGCGCACGGCCCCGGGTCCCGTACCGCCTTCCCCGCCGTGCCTGCCACCGTGACGCTTACTCTGCACCGGAACGTGCCCACCCGATGCCGGCCCACGGCGGTGCACCGCCCCGAGCCGGAGCGGCCCCGGCCTCGACCGGCTCGACCAGGACGGAGCGATGAGGACCAGGACACTGATGTGCGCGGCCGTACTGACCGCGCTGGTGGTCTCCCTGCTGACCGGATGCTCCGGCGGCGGCCGGGACGAGGGCGGGTCCCCGCGGCCCGGCGCCGGCGGCACGGGACTGTGGCGGCCACGCCCCGGTCTGGCCTGGCAGTGGCAGCTCGACGGCAGGGTCGATCCCTCGGTCGACGTGCCCGTCTACGACATCGACGGCTTCGAGAACACCGCGGCGGACGTGGCCCGTCTGCACCGGGCCGGCCGCAGGGTGATCTGTTACATCAACGTCGGCGCCTGGGAGGACTTCCGGCCCGACAAGGACGCCTTCCCCCGCTCGGTGCTCGGCGCGGCCAACGGCTGGCAGGGCGAGCGCTGGCTCGACATCCGCCGTGTCTCCGTGCTGCGCCCGATCATGGAGCGGCGGTTCGACATGTGCCGGGACAAGGGCTTCGACGCGGTGGAGCCCGACCTGATGGAGGGGTACTCCCATCGCACCGGGTTCCCGCTCACCGCACACGACCAGCTCCGCTACAACCGCATGATCGCCGAGATCGCCCACGAGCGCGGGCTGTCGGTCGGCCTCAAGAACGACCTTCCGCAGATCCCGCAGCTCGTGGACGACTTCGACTTCGCCGTCAACGAGGAGTGCGCGCAGTACGGCGAGTGCGAGCGGCTCACCCCGTTCGTGGCGGCCGGCAAGGCGGTCTTCCATGCGGAGTACGCGGTGCCGGCCGACGCGTTCTGTCCGCAATCGCGCAGGCTGAGGCTGTCGTCGATGCGGAAGAAGCCGGACCTGGGGGTGTGGCGCGAGGCCTGCTGAGCGGGTGGCTCAGCGGGCCGTCTGCGTGTGGACGTACTCGACGAGGCGGGTGAGCGCGTCCGGGTCGGTGTTGGGCATGACGCCGTGGCCGAGGTTGAAGACGTGCCCCTCGAGCTTCGCGCCTGCGTCCAGCACCTCGCGGGCCTTGGCCTCCAGGGCCCGCCGGGGGGCGAAGAGCGCGGCCGGGTCCAGGTTGCCCTGAAGCGCCTTGCCGGGGCCGACGCGGCGGGCGGCCTCGTCCAGCGGGACGCGCCAGTCGACGCCGACGACATCCGCGCCGGCCTCTCCCATCAGCCCGAGCAGCTCGCCGGTGCCGACACCGAAGTGGATGCGCGGGACGCCGTACCCGGCGACGGCCCGGAAGACCTTCGCGGAGGCGGGCAGCACCGACCGGCGGTAGTCGGCCGGGGACAGCGCGCCGGCCCAGGAGTCGAAGAGCTGCACGGCGCTCGCCCCCGCCTCGATCTGCACCTTCAGGAAGGCGGCCGTGATGTCGCTGAGGCGGTCCAGCAGGTCGGCCCACAGCTCGGGGTCGCCGTACATCATCGCCTTGGTGTTCTCGTACGTCCGTGACGGGCCGCCCTCGATGAGGTAGCTCGCCAGGGTGAACGGTGCGCCGGCGAAGCCGATCAGCGGGGTCGGGCCGAGCTCGCGGACGAGCAGGCCGACCGCCTCGGTGACGTAGGAGACGTCCTCGGGGGTCAGGTCCCGCAGCCGCCGGAGGTCCGCGCGGGTGCGCACCGGCTGCTCGACGACCGGGCCGACGCCGGGCTTGATGTCCAGGTCGATGCCGATGGCCTTCAGGGGCACCACGATGTCGCTGAAGTAGATCGCCGCGTCGACGTCGTGGCGGCGGACCGGCTGCAGGGTGATCTCGGCGACCAGCTCGGGCCGCATGCAGGACTCGAGCATCGGGATGCCCTCGCGGACCTTGCGGTACTCCGGCAGGGAGCGCCCGGCCTGCCGCATGAACCACACAGGGGTGTACGGCACGGGTTCGCGCCTGCACGCCCTGAGGAAGGCGGAGTCGTAGGTGGCTGTCTGCGGCTGCCGGCTTGCGGGCGTGTCGTTGGCACTCACACGGCCAGTCTCGCATGCCCCGACCGGACCAGGGTCCCCGGTGTGCGGTCCCCGGGCGGCACCGTCGCAGGCAGCGGGGTGTCTTGCCCTGCACAAAGGCGCGATTCCCCTTAATCTTCCCGGCATGGCTGCGGCTCAGGGACGACTGTCGGACGGCGCTGGCGGAATGGACGACGCGAAGGACGGGCACGGGAATGCGGGCAGGGCGGCTCAGGCACCGCTGACCTTCCTGGCCGCGGTCGACGCGCTGCGGTCCGCGCGGCTGCGACCGCAGGTGGAGATCGAGCAGGTCCCCCCGCCGCAGCGGCTCGCCCCGTTCGCGTACGCGCTGGAGGCCACGGTCGTCGACGGCGAGCAGGAGCTCGCCGACGGCCGCCTCGTCCTGCTGTACGACCCGGCCGGACACGAGGCCTGGCGGGGCACGTTCCGGCTGGTGACGCTGGTGCGCGCGGAGCTGGAGCCGGAGATGGCGGCCGACCCGCTGCTGCCGGACGTGTGCTGGTCCTGGCTGACCGGGGCGCTGCAGACGCGCGGGCTGACGTACGGCGAGCCGAGCGGCACCGTCACGCGCGCGAGCTCGCACTACTTCGGCGGGCTGTCGGCACGTCCCGCCGCCTCGCAGATCGAGATCCGCGCCTCCTGGACGCCCCGGGAGGGTCTGGGCGGGGTGCCGGACACCGCCGCCCACCTCGCCTCCTGGTGCGATCTGCTGGCGCAGGTGGCCGGGCTGCCGCCGGCCGGGCCGGGCGACGCGTCGGTGGTGACGCTGCCGCAGCGGCGCGGCCCGCAGTCGCACTGAGGCCGCAGTCGCACCGAGGTCCTGCGGAGTCCGGTCCACGGCACGGCCCCCAGCCGCACGAGGTCCGCTCCACGGCACGGCCCTCGGCCGCGCACAGTCCGCTCCACCGGCCGGACGTAGTCCGCCCACGGCGGGGTCCGTACCACACCGCGGCCGACCACGCACCCGCACGTACACCTGTCCGAGTGTCTCGTTGTTTTCTTGCCGTGTCTTTGTCGATACGGCCACTTTCGAGCACACACCGACCCTGAACAGCCCAAAGTGGACCGATTTGACCTTCGGATGGTCGCCAGCCTGTCCGAATTACACGCCGCAACAGTCACCGGATCGTGATCATTCTCTAAAGGACACCGGGTTTGGTGCCGAAGACGACTGTGACCTTGCAAGCACGGTTCGTCCCGGCTTGATCCCCACAAGCCGGCCCCGTCCCCCCACCCCAGGAGGCCTGGTGTCCGTTCTCCTCGAGCAGCCCGCAAGCCTGGTCGCCTACCGTCCGAACAAGCCGACCGCCATGGTCGTCGTGGCCGACCCGCGCGTCCGCTCCACCGTCACCCGTCATCTGTGGGCGCTCGGAGTCCGTGACGTCATCGAGGCGTCGTCCATCGCGGAGGCCCGTCCCCGTATCGGCAATCCGCGTGACATCTGCGTCGCCGACGTCCACCTGCCCGACGGTTCGGGGCTCACCCTGCTGTCCGAGACCCGCGCCGCCGGGTGGCCCAACGGCCTGGCCCTGTCCGCCGCCGACGACATCGGCGCCGTCCGCAACGCTCTCGCCGGAGGCGTCAAGGGCTACGTCGTCACCGGTACCCGCACCAACGTCGGGCTCCCCATGCGGCCGGGTGCCGCCCCCATCGGCGCCGCCGCCCGTCTGCACCGTCGCCCCCCGGGTGCCCCGAGCCACCCGGGCGGCTACCGCGAGCTGTCCGGCCGCGAGGTCGAGGTGCTGCGGCTGGTGGCGGAGGGCCAGTCGAACAAGGCGATCGGCGTCTCGATGGGTCTGTCCGCGCTGACCGTCAAGAGCCACCTCGCCCGCATCGCCCGCAAGCTCGGCACCGGTGACCGGGCCGGCATGGTCGCCGTGGCGCTGCGGACCGGCATCATCCACTGATTCCTCACCGGCATCCGCCCACCGGCCGGGCCGCTCCCCGTCCCTCTGTCCCCTGTGCCCACCCTTCCTCTTGTCCCCTCGCCCCCAGTCCCTCCTTGTCCCCCACTCGGTCCCACCCAGACTCCGGCCGTCTCTCCCATGTCCGCCGAGAACCGGATGTGACCTCGGCTGACCGGTTCACGGCCCTCCGGCGCCCGCCGACGGAACGTTCCGTCGGCGGGCGCCGTCCATCCACGGATACCCTTGACAGGTGACCGACGCCCAAGAGACCGCAGCAGCCAGTTCACTGCGCATCACCGGGGGCGCCCCTCCGGGCGATGGCGGCTCCTTGGACACCAAGGCGCCGATCCCGCTGCTCGAGCCCCGCGGGGGCATACCGCCCGTGGTCGCCGACGCGGACGCGCTCGCCCGGGTGACCGCCGCCTTCGCCGCCGGCTCCGGCCCCGTCGCCATCGACGCCGAACGAGCGTCCGGCTACCGCTACGGCCAGCGCGCCTATCTGGTGCAGCTGCGCCGCGAGGGCGCCGGCACCGCACTGATCGACCCCGCCGCCTGCCCCGACCTGTCCGGCCTCGGCCAGGCCCTGTCCGGCGTGGAGTGGGTGCTGCACGCCGCCACCCAGGATCTGCCCTGCCTGCGCGAGATAGGCATGGTGCCCACCACCCTGTTCGACACCGAGCTGGCCGGCCGGCTCGCCGGGTTCCCGCGGGTCGGGCTCGGCGCGATGGTCGAGAGCGTGCTCGGGTTCACCCTGGAGAAGGGCCACTCCGCCGTCGACTGGTCCACCCGCCCGCTGCCCGAGCCCTGGCTGCGGTACGCGGCGCTCGACGTGGAACTCCTCGTCGACCTGCGTGACGCGCTGGAGAAGGAGCTCGACCGGCAGGGCAAGCTCGAGTGGGCCCTGCAGGAGTTCGCCGCCATCGCCTCGGCCCCGCCGCCCGAGCCCCGCAAGGACCCCTGGCGGCGCACCTCCGGGGTGCACAAGGTACGGCGCAGACGGCAGCTCGCCGTCGTGCGGGAGCTGTGGCAGACCCGGGACCGCATCGCCCGGCGACGAGACGTTTCACCGGGCAAGGTGCTGTCGGACGCGGCCATCGTGCAGGCCGCGCTCTCCCTTCCGGCCGACGTGCACGCCCTCGCCGCGCTGAACGGCTTCGGATACCGCATGGGACGGCGGCAGCTGGAGCAGTGGCAGGCCGCGATCGACCGGGCCAGAGATCTCGACGACTCCGAGCTGCCCCAGCCCGGACAGCCGGTGACCGGGCCCCCGCCGCCCCGGACCTGGGCCGACAAGAATCCCGCGGCGGCGGCCCGGCTGTCCGCCGCGAAGAGCGCGGTGTCCGCGCTGGCCGAGCGGCTCAGTCTGCCGCAGGAGAACCTCATCGCCCCGGACACGGTGCGGCGGCTCTGCTGGGAGCCGCCGAGGAAGGCCGACCTCGACTCGGTCGGCGCCGCGCTCACCGCGTACGGGGCGCGCCCCTGGCAGGTGGAACAGGTGGCACCGGTGCTGGTGGACGCGCTGTCGGTCAAGGACGCCCCGTCGTCGTAGGGCGCCGCGCCGCAGCGCGGATACGAGCAGCACACCGCGGCCGGCCGCACGGTGCCCCCATGCCCGTGCCGGGCGCCCCGCCCACCGTGCCCGTGCCGGGCGCCCCGCCCACCGTGCCCGTGCCGGGCGCCCCGCCCGGTCGCTCCCCTCGACCGGTGAGGTCATGGGGTCATGGCGCCATGCCGTCGTCAGGGCGCCATCCCGCCGTGCCGTCACAGGGCGCCTTGCCGTCACGAGGTCACAGAGCTTGAAGTCACGGGGCCGCGAAAGCCACGAAGGCATGAAGCGCCATGAAGTCATGAGGTCATGAGGTCATGAGGTCATGGACGGCCGGGAGGATCCGGGCCCGCCTCCCGCGCCGGCTCCTGCACCCGTGCGCGTGCATCAGTGCGCGCGGTTCGAGAACTCCTCCGATGGTGTGACCTTCACCGCTGTAGGCGTGGGGGCTGGGCAGCGACATTACCGGCGAGTAGCATAGGTCTGAGCGCGCGCTCAGCGCAGCGCGGCAGTGCCATCCCGCACCCTGGAGGAGAGCCATCGTGCCTCGTACCGTCAGGGACGTCGTCTTCGTCGACGGCGTCCGCACCCCGTTCGGCAAGGCAGGCCCGAAGGGCATCTACCACGAGACCCGCGCCGACGACCTTGTCGTGAAGACGATCCGGGAGCTGCTGCGCCGCAACCCCGGTCTCGACCCGAAGAAGGTCGACGAGGTCGCCATCGCCGCGACCACGCAGATCGGCGACCAGGGCCTGACCATCGGCCGCACCGCCGGCATCCTCGCGGGCCTGCCCACCTCGGTCCCCGGCTACGCGATCGACCGCATGTGCGCGGGTGCGATGACCGCCGTGACCACGGTCTCCGGCTCCATCGCCTTCGGTGCGTACGACGTCGCCATCGCCGGCGGTGTCGAGCACATGGGCCGCCACCCGATGGGCGAGGGCGTGGACCCCAACCCGCGGTTCGTCAGCGAGAAGCTGGTCGACCAGTCCGCCCTGTTCATGGGCATGACCGCGGAGAACCTGCACGACCGCTACCCGCAGATCACCAAGCGGCGTGCGGACGAGTACGCGGTGCGCTCGCAGGAGAAGGCCGCCAAGGCGTACGCCAACAACAAGATCCAGCCGGACCTGGTCCCCATCGCGGTCCGCCGGACGAACCCCGAGGGCGGCGAGACCGGCTGGGGCCTGGTCACGGCCGACGAGCCGATGCGCCCGGGGACGACCCTGGAGGGGCTGGCCAACCTCAAGACGCCGTTCCGCGTGCACGGCCGGGTCACCGCCGGCAACGCGGCCGGTCTGAACGACGGTGCCACCGCCTCGATCATCGCGAGCGAGGAGTTCGCCCGCGAGCACGGCCTGCCGGTCAAGATGCGCCTGGTCTCCTACGCCTTCGCGGGTGTGGAGCCGGAGGTCATGGGCTACGGCCCGATCCCGGCCACCGACAAGGCGCTGGCCAAGGCGGGGCTCGGGATCGGCGACATCGGTCTGTTCGAGATCAATGAGGCCTTCGCCGTCCAGGTGCTGGCCTTCCTCGACCACTACGGCATCGCGGACGACGACGAGCGCGTCAACCAGTACGGCGGTGCGATCGCCTTCGGTCACCCGCTCGCCTCCTCGGGCGTCCGCCTGATGACGCAGCTGGCCCGCCAGTTCGAGGAGCAGCCGCAGGTCCGTTACGGCCTGACCACCATGTGCGTCGGCTTCGGCATGGGCGCCACGGTCATCTGGGAGAACCCGCACTTCGACGGAGGCGACAAGTGAGCACCACCGCTGAGCTGTTGAAGGCCGCGGCCGAGCTGTTCCCGGACGAGGTCGTCACGCAGGCGCACGTACGCCACTTCGACCTTCCGCTGGGCGCGGGCCGTTTCGCCCTCATCACCCTGGACAACGGCCTGGACCACACCAAGCCGACCACCTTCGGCCCGCAGTCGCTGGCGAACCTCGACGCCGCCCTCGACCAGGTCGAGAAGGAGGCCGCGGACGGTGAGATCGTCGGCGTGGGCATCACCGGCAAGCCGTTCATCTTCGCGGTCGGTGCCGACCTCAAGGGCGTGGAGCTGCTAAGGCAGCGCGAGCACGCGCTGGCCATCGGCCGGGGCGGCCACGAGGTCTTCAAGCGGCTGTCGAAGCTGGCCGTCCCCTCCTTCGCCTACTACAACGGCGCGGCGATGGGCGGCGGTGTCGAGGTCGGTCTGCACTGCACCTACCGCACGGTGTCCGCGGCCGTCCCCGCCTTCTCCCTCCCCGAGGTCTTCCTCGGCCTGGTCCCGGGCTGGGGCGGCTGCACGCTGCTGCCGAACCTGATCGGCGCGGACAAGGCCGTCTCCGTCATCATCGAGAACAGCCTCAACCAGAACAAGCAGCTCAAGGGCAAGCAGGTCCACGAACTCGGCATCGCCGACGCGCTGTTCGAGGGCGCGGACTTCCTGGAGCAGTCGCTGGTCTGGACGGCGTCCGTCCTCAAGGGCGAGATCGAGGTCGAGCGTCCGGTGATCGACCGCGGCGAGGCCTGGGACCAGGCCGTCGAGCGCGGCCGGGCCATCGCCGACTCCAAGGTGCATGGCGCGGCCCCGGCCGCCTACCGCGCCCTGGACATCATCGCCGCCGCCAGGAACGGCGACCTGCAGCAGGGCTTCGACGCCGAGGACGAGGCCCTCGCGGACCTGATCATGGGTGGCGAGCTGCGTGCCGGCCTCTATGCGTTCAACCTCGTCCAGAAGCGTGCCAAGCGCCCGGTGGGTGCGCCCGACAAGGACCTGGCGCGCCCGGTGACGAAGGTCGGCGTGGTCGGCGCGGGCCTGATGGCCTCCCAGCTCGCCCTGCTCTTCGTGCGCCGGCTGGAGGTGCCGGTCGTCCTGACCGACATCGACCAGGAGCGCATCGACAAGGGTGTGGGCTACGTCCACTCCGAGATCGACAAGCTGCTCGGCAAGGGCCGTATCGACCAGGACAAGGCCAACCGTCTCAAGGCGCTGGTCACCGGTGTGCTGGACAAGGCCGAGGGCTTCGCGGACGCGGACTTCGTCATCGAGGCCGTGTTCGAGGAGATGGGTGTCAAGCAGCAGGTCTTCGCCGAGGTCGAGGCGGTCGTCCCGGAGCACGCGATCCTGGCGACGAACACCTCCTCCCTGTCGGTGACGGAGATGGCCTCGAAGCTGAAGCACCCCGAGCGGGTCGTCGGCTTCCACTTCTTCAACCCGGTCGCGGTCCTGCCGCTGCTGGAGATCGTCCGCGGCGAGCGGACGGACGACGCCTCGCTGGCGACCGCCTTCGCGGTGGCCAAGAAGCTGAAGAAGACCGCGGTGCTGGTCAAGGACGCTCCGGCGTTCGTGGTCAACCGCATCCTGACCCGCTTCATGGGCGAGATCCAGAACACCATCGACGAGGGCACCCCGGTCGAGGTGGCGGAGAAGGCGGTGGAGCCGCTGGGCCTGCCGATGTCGCCGCTGGTCCTTCTCGAGCTGGTCGGCCCGGCCATCGGCCTGCACGTCTCGGAGACCCTGCACAAGGCGTTCCCGGACCGCTTCAAGGTCTCCCCGAACCTCAAGGCGGTCGTCGACGCCGGCAAGCGCGGCTTCTACGTCTACGAGGACGGCCGGCCCACGCTGGACCCGGAGGTCGCCGCGCTGCTGAAGCAGGGCGACACGGTCCTGACGGAGGAGCAGGTCCGCACCCGGGTCCTGGAGGCGGTGGCCCAGGAGATCGGCCTGATGCTCGACGAGGGCGTCGTCGCCGAGGCCCAGGACATCGACCTCTGCCTGATCACCGGCGCCGGCTGGCCCTTCCACCTGGGCGGCATCACGCCGTACCTGGACCGCGAGGGAATCAGCGAGCGGGTGAACGGCAAGCGGTTCCTCGAGCCCGGGGTGGCGTCGGTCCCGGCGTGACGCCCGCACCGCGCTGAACCCGTGCTGAACCCGTACCGAGAGGGCCCCCGCCACGGCGGGGGCCCTTCGCCGTGCTCTGGGCCGTCCGCCGGCCCGCCCGGAGGAGGACCCGGCCGGGGCCGGGCGGGATCGGGCAGGATCGGGGGCACGGCACGGCCCGCCGGGCCGTCGCTTCGTCCGTCCCCGGGACGGCCTCGTCTTCATGGATGTACGGGCGAGGCGGCCCGTTCGGGGAGCCCGCAGAACGTGCGGGGCCGTGCCGCCGTCGCCGAGATCACGGGTCGCCGGAGCCGCGGCCCGGGGAAGGTCCGAGCCCATGCCCGAGAACCGGGACACCGCTGCCCTGCCTCTGCTCGTCGTGGACGGCGCGAACGTCGTCGGCTCCGTCCCGGACGGCTGGTGGCGCGACCGCCGCGGGGCCGCGGAGCGCCTGCGGGACCGGCTGGTGGCGTACGCCGAGTCCGGTCTGCCGGGCCGTCCCGGGCCGCTGGACGTCGTCCTGGTCGTGGAGGGAGCGGCCCGCGGGGTGGAGCCGGTGCCGGGAGTACGGGTCGAGTCGGCCCCCGGCAGCGGCGACGACCACATCGTCGGACTCGTCGAGCGCGCCGGTGACCGTCCCGTCCTGGTCGTCACCGCCGACCGCGAGCTGCGCCGTCGCGTGACGGAGCGGGGAGCCGAGGTCACCGGCCCGCGGACGGTGCACGGCTGAGGACCGGCCGGAGAGACCGGACGCCCCTGGCCCGCGGACGGACGGCGCTCCCCTCCCGCGACCGCGGTCCCGCACCCCCGCCGCGGTGGCGGGGAGCCCGCCTGGCAGGGCCTACCCGTCCGTCTTCGGCGCCGTCTTCTCCGGTGGGCTCCCGGCATGCGCGAGGCGGCTGTGGGTGCGGCCGTAGAGGGCGTAGACGGCGATGCCGATCGCCATCCAGATGCCGAAGCGGAGCCAGGTCTCGGCGGGCAGGTTCAGCATCAGCCACAGGGAGGCGAGCACCGAGAGAGCCGGAAGGAGCGGGACCAGCGGGGTCCGGAAGGCACGGTGCAGGTCGGGGCGGCTCCTGCGGAGGATGATCACGCTGAGCGCGACGATGACGAAGGCGAACAGCGTGCCGATGTTCACCAGCTCGGCCAGCTCGCTCAGACTGGTGAAGCCCGCGACGACGGCGATCACCACACCGAGCAGGATGGTCGGGCGGTAGGGAGTGCCGAACCGCGGGTGGGTGCGCGAGAAGAAGCGGGGCAGCAGGCCGTCGCGGCTCATCGCGAAGAAGACGCGGCTCTGCCCCAGGAGCAGGATCATGCACACCGTGGTCAGGCCGACCGCGGCACCGAAGCTGATCAGACCCGCGAACCACGGGTGCCCGGTGGCCTTGAACGCGTCGGCGAGCGGGGCGTCCACGGACAGCTCGCTGTACTTCTGCATACCGGTGACGACGACCGCCACGGCGACGTACAGCAGGGTGCAGATGACCAGGGAGCCGAGGATGCCGCGCGGCACGTCGCGCTGCGGGTTGCGGGTCTCCTCGGCGGCGGTGGCCACGACGTCGAAGCCGATGAAGGCGAAGAAGACGACGGAGGCGGCGGTGAAGATGCCCATGACGCCGAAGTTCGAGGGCGCCCAGCCGAACAGCAGCTGGATGAGCGGCGCGTCGAGGGTGCCGCCCGCCGCCGTCGGCTGCTCGGGCGGGATGAACGGCTCGTAGTTGACGCCGTTGACGAAGAACGCGCCCGCGATGATCACGACGAGCACGACGCCCACCTTGATGGCGACGACGACCGAGGTGAACCGCGCGGAGAGCTTCATGCCGACGACGAGGATGGCGGTGAGGGCCAGGACGAGAAGGGCGGCCAGCAGATCGAAGCCGAAGCCGGTGGCGGTCTCCCTTCCGGCGAGGTACTCGGGCAGCTGCCAGCCCACGTTGTCGAGCAGGGAGTGGATGTAGCCGGACCAGCCGACGGCGACCACCGCCGTGCCGAGCGCGAGTTCCAGCACCAGGTCCCAGCCGATGATCCAGGCGGGCAGTTCGCCGAGCGAGGCGTAGGAGAAGGTGTAGGCGGAGCCGGCCACCGGGACCGTGGAGGCGAACTCGGCGTAGGAGAGCGCGGCGAGCGCGCAGACCGCACCGGCCAGGACGAAGGACAGGGACACGGCGGGGCCGGCGATGTCCCGGGCGGCCGCACCGGTGAGGACGAAGATCCCGGTGCCGATGATGACGCCGACGCCGAAGACGGTCAGGTCGAGGGCGGAGAGGGACTTCCGTAGCGCGTGTTCCGGTTCCTCGGTGTCCTGGATGGACTGCTCTACGTTCTTCGTCCTCAGGAGCGTGCTGGTCACGGCCTACCTCCCCGGTTGTCGTCCTCGACCCGATCGAGGGGCTGGGGATGCGTGTTGCCCCGGCACTGGCAGATTCACGCAGCAGGGCCGGTTCCGCCACCTGTAAGGGCTGTAAGGTCGCGGAACCGGCCCGATCGGCCCTGACTTCGGGCTGTGAGCCGGACGGCTCAGTCGCGCGCGGACTGCATCGTGTCGGCCTCGGCGGCCGGGCGGTCGAACCGCCCGTCGAGCCGGGAGACCAGCTCCGTGACCTGGCGCGCGATGTCCGGCGCGGTCAGGCCGATCTCCGCGAGCACCTCGGCGCGGGAGGCGTGCTCCAGGAAGCGCGGCGGGATGCCGAAGTCGCGCAGCGGTACGTCGACGTCGGCGTCCCGCAGGGCCTGGGCGATGGCCGAGCCGACACCGCCGACGCGGCAGTTGTCCTCGACGGTGATCACCACGCGGTGCCGGGCGGCGAGCGGGGCCATGGCCTCGTCGACGGGCTTGACCCAGCGCGGGTCGACGACGGTGGTGGTGATGCCCTGCTTGTCGAGGAGTTCGGCCGCCTCCAGGCACATCGGGGCGAGGGCGCCGATGGAGACGAGCAGGACGTCCGGGGTGTCGGTGCCGGGCTCGCGCAGGACGTCCATGCCGCCGATGCGGCCCACGGCGGGGACGGCGGGGCCGACGGCGCCCTTGGAGAAGCGGACCACGGTCGGGGCGTCGTCCACCTCGACGGCCTCGCGCAGCTGGGCGCGGACCTGGTCGGCGTCACGCGGCGCTGCCATGCGCAGGCCGGGGACGACCTGGAGGATCGACATGTCCCACATGCCGTTGTGGGAGGCGCCGTCGGTGCCGGTGATGCCGGCCCGGTCCAGGACGAAGGTGACACCGCACTTGTGCAGGGCCACGTCCATCAGCACCTGGTCGAAGGCACGGTTGAGGAAGGTGGCGTAGACGGCGAAGACGGGGTGCAGGCCGCTGTAGGCGAGGCCGGCGGCGGAGACGGCGCCGTGCTGCTCGGCGATGCCGACGTCGTAGACCCGGTCGGGGAAGGCCTTGGCGAACTTGTCCAGGCCGACCGGATGGAGCATGGCCGCGGTGATGGCGACGATGTCCTTGCGCTCCTTGCCGAGCTTGACCATCTCGTCGCCGAAGACACTGGTCCAGTCGGCGCCGGAGGTGGCGATCGGCAGCCCGGTGTCGGGGTGGATCTTGCCGACGGCGTGGAAGCGGTCGGCCTCGTCCAGGAGGGCGGGCTGGTAGCCGCGGCCCTTCTCGGTGATGCAGTGCACGATGACCGGGCCGCTGAACTGCTTGGCGCGGGACAGCGCCGACTCCAGGGCCTCGATGTTGTGGCCGTCGATGGGACCGACGTACTTCAGGCCCAGGTCCTCGAACATGCCCTGCGGGGCGATGAAGTCCTTCAGGCCCTTCTTGGCCCCGTGCAGGGTGTCGTACAGCGGCCGGCCGACGACCGGGGTGCGCTCCAGCAGCTCGCGGGTCCGGGCGAGGAAGCGCTCGTAGCCGTCGGTGGTGCGCAGGGTGGCGAGGTGGTTGGCGAGACCGCCGATGGTCGGGGCGTAGGAGCGCTCGTTGTCGTTGACGACGATGACGAGGGGGCGGTCCTTGGCGTCGGCGATGTTGTTCAGCGCCTCCCAGGCCATGCCGCCGGTCAGCGCGCCGTCGCCGATGACCGCGACGACGTGGGTGTCCCGCTTGAGCAGCTGGTTGGCCTTGGCGATGCCGTCGGCCCAGCCCAGCACGGTGGAGGCGTGGCTGTTCTCGATGACGTCGTGCTCGGACTCGGCCTGCGAGGGGTAGCCGGACAGGCCGCCCTTCATCTTCAGTCTGGAGAAGTCCTGGCGGCCGGTGAGCAGTTTGTGCACATAGGACTGGTGGCCGGTGTCCCACAGCACCTTGTCCCGCGGCGAGTCGAAGACGCGGTGCAGAGCGATGGTCAGCTCCACCACGCCGAGGTTGGGGCCGAGGTGACCGCCGGTCCTGGAGACGGATTCGACGAGGAAGCTCCGGATTTCCTCTGCCAGCTGGTTCAGCTCCTCCAGGCTGAGCCGGTCCAGATCGCGCGGTCCCCTGATACGGGTCAGCAGCGGCACCCGTGCCTCCTTGCAGTAGAGCCGATCGAGCTGTTGGCGGGCGGGTCGAGTCTAATGTTCCGTCCGGGCGGCCGGTGCCCCGGCCGGGGATCCCGCGTCACACGGACCGTGTCACACGGACGGCCGTACCCGGGGGCGTCCTCCGTCATGACACGTCATGCCATGACACGTCATGTCATGACACGACCGTGCCCGGCACCGTCGCGGGTGCCGGGCACGGCTTCGGGCCGGGCGCGGTTACGCGCGGCCCGCCGTCTTCTGGGTCCTGCGGGTGACCGCGTCGATGACGACGGTCGTCAGCAGCACACCACCGGTGATCATGTACTGGACCGGGGCGGCGATGCCCTCCAGGGCGAGGCCGTACTGGATCGAGACGATCACGAGCACACCGAGGAGCGCGTCCCAGGTGCGGCCGCGGCCACCGAACAGGGAGGTACCGCCGATCACGGCCGCGGCGATGACGTTCATCAGGAACTCACCGGTACCCGCGCCCTGGTTGGCGGAGGCGATCTTCGAGGCGACGAAGAGACCGCCGATCGCGGCGAAGGTGCCGGCGATCGCGAAGACCGAGATCCGGACCATCGTCACGTTGATACCGGCACGCCGGGAGGCCTCGACGCTGCCGCCGAGCGCGTACACCTTGCGTCCGTAGGCCGTGCGGCGCAGCACGAAGTCGGTGATCACCAGCACCGCGAGGAAGAGCACCACGGCCAGGGGCAGGCCCTTGTACTGGTTGTAGACGGCCGCCACGGCGAAGGCGACGACGGCCAGGAGCACGGTGCGCAGCACGAGGTCGCTGAGCGGGCGGGAGGGGATCCCGGCCGCCTCCCGGCGGCGGTTGCCCAGGTAGCCGGAGAGGAAGTACGCGGCGACGGCCACGGTGGCCAGGCCGTAGGCGGCGGCGATGTCGCTGAAGTAGTAGGTGGTGAGCTTGGCGACCAGGCCTTCGCTGTTGAGGTTGATGGTGCCGTTGTCGCCGAGGATCTGGAGCATGAAGCCCTGCCAGAACAGCAGGCCGGCCAGCGTCACGGCGAAGGCGGGCACACCGACGCGGGCGAAGAAGAAGCCGTGGATGACGCCCGCCGCCGTGCCGGTCAGGACGGCCAGCACCAGGGCCAGCGCCTCGTTCATCCCGTGCGAGACGCTCAGCACCGCGAAGGTGGCGCCCGCGACACCGGAGACCGAGCCGACCGACAGGTCGATCTCACCGAGCAGCAGGACGAACACGATGCCGACGGCGATCATGCCCGTGCCGACCATGGCGACGGAGATGTCGGAGAGGTTGCCCGCGGTGAGGAAGTTGGAGTTCAGGCTCTGGAAGATGGCCCAGATGACCACCAGGCCGACGACGACCGGGATGGAGCCGAGGTCACCGGCCTTCAGCTTGCGCTTGAACTCGGTGATGTAGCCCGCGAAGCCCTGCTCACGCACCAGCAGCCGGGGGTCCACCGCGGTCGCCGCGCCGGCAGCCGCCTCGGGATTCCCCGCGACCTGGTCGGGGGCAGCGGAGGTCTTGTTGATGCTCACTTCTTGCTCCCACTGGTGCGCGCCGCACGACGGGTCACGGCGTTGTCCGTGGCGCCGGTGATGGCGGAGATGATCTCTTCCTGGGAGGTCGACTTGACCTCGAAGACACCGTTGTTGCGCCCCAGCCGCAGGACAGCCACCCGGTCGGCGACGGCCTTGACGTCGGCCATGTTGTGGCTGATGAGGATCACGGCGTGGCCGCGCTCGCGCAGCCGCTCGACCAGGTCGAGGACCTGCGCGGTCTGCTCGACGCCGAGGGCGGCGGTGGGCTCGTCGAGGATGACCAGCTTGGGATCGCCGAGCATGGAACGGGCGATGGCCACGACCTGGCGCTGACCACCGGAGAGCGAGGCGATCGGGATACGGACGCTGGGGATGCGGATGGACAGCGTGTCCAGCAGCTCGCGCGAGCGGCGCTCCATCTCGACCTCGTCCAGGACACCGCGTCTGCGGATCTCCCGGCCCAGGAAGAGGTTGCCGACGACATCGATGTTGTCGCACAGCGCGAGGTCCTGGTACACCGTCGCGATGCCCAGGTTCTGGGCGTCGTTCGGCTTGTTGATCTGAACGGGCTTGCCCTCCCACTCGATGACGCCCTCATCGATGGGGTGCACGCCTGCGATCGTCTTGATCAGCGTGGATTTTCCGGCGCCGTTGTCGCCCACCAGGGCGACCACTTCGCCGGCGTGGACCTCAAGCTCTACGTCGGTGAGCGCCTGGACGGCACCGAATCGCTTGGAGACCCCGCGCAACGCCAGCACGGGCGTAGCGGACACGTGAACCATCTCCTTCGCCGCCTGACCCGGCGGAAGGTTGTGCAGAAGTTTGGGGGGTGATGTTCCGTCCGGCGCCCCGTACGAGCTTGCGGGGCTTGGAATGCGCGGGGCGCCGGAGGGAATCCGGGGGCGCGTCCCCTCAGGGGAATTCACGGGTGAACTCCCCTGAGGGAAAAGCACTCGTCTTGCTTACTTCAGGCCGATCTTCTCGCAGGCCTTCTTGTACTGCGCCGTGCAGATCTCGTCGATGGTGTAGACGCCGTCCTTGACCACAGTGTCCTTGATGTTGTCCTGGGTCAGCGAGGTCACCGGGACCAGGACCGCGGGGATGCCCTTGTTGGTGGGGCTGTCGACCTTGTCCTTGGCGATGGAGTCCAGCGACTTGCCCTGGGCGAGCGCGACAGCCATCTCGGCGGCGGCGTCGGCCTCGGGAGCGTACGGCTTGTAGACGCTCATGTACTGCTCACCGGCGACGATGCGCTGCACACCCGCGAGTTCGGCGTCCTGGCCGGTGACCGGGACCTTGATGCCCGCGGCCTTGAGGGCGGTGATGATACCGCCGGCCATGCCGTCGTTGGCGGAGTAGACACCGATGATGTTCTTCTTGCCGAGGGCGGAGATGGCGCCTTCCATGTTCTTGTTGGCGTTCTCCGGCTTCCACTCGTTGGTGTCGTACTCCTTGCCGACGTTCACCTTGCCGTCGAGCACCTCGTGGGCGCCCTGCTTGAACTGCGCGGCGTTCGGGTCGGTGGAGGAGCCGTTCATCATGACGATCTTGCCGGACTTGGCCTTGTCGCCCAGCGCCTTCAGCAGCGCCTCGCCCTGGGTCCGGCCGACCGTCACGTTGTCGAACGAGGTGTAGGCGTCGATCGGGCCCTGCGCCAGTCGGTCGTAGGCGACGACCGGGATGCCGGCGTCCTTGGCCTTCTGCACCGAGTTCTTGATGGCCGCGGCGTCCACCGCGTCCAGGATCAGGACGTCCACCTTGTTGGTGATCATCGTCTCAACCTGCTGGTTCTGCAGGCTGGCGTCCTGCTTGGCGTTGGCGTAGACGACCTCGCCCTTGTTGTTCGTCAGCTCCTTGATCTTCTTTTCGATCAGCGGGCGGTCGAACTTCTCGTAACGAGCGGTCTGGTTCTCCGGCAGGAGCAGGCCGACCTTGATGTTGTCGCCCTTCTTCTCGCTGCCGGACGACTTGGCGGAGCCCCCGGACTCCTTGGCGCTGCCACAGGCGGCGAGCGAGACGGCCATGGCACCAGCGGCGACAATGACAGCCGCGCGACGCATACGCGTGTTCACTTCTTCAAAACCTCCCTGACGAGGCCGCGTCGTTGCGGCCGAGGTGGCTGGAAGTCAACTCGGCCATACGTGCGACGTCAAGAAGTAAATACTTAACGAGATGGCAACGGTGCCTTGCGTTCTCTACGTGAAGGCAGGCTCCGCTGACCGCAGACTTCCATCCAAAAGGGTCGAATCGCCCATTTCGCTGAGCGCCAGGGCGAGTGCCCCCAGGACCTCCGCACGACCCCCGAGAGCCCCTGTGCACACAGAGAGACGGCGGGCCGCGCTGGGGATGGCGTACCGGGCGACGGACTCTCTGATCGGCCCCAGGACCAGCTCGCCGGCCTCCGCGAGATCGCCGCCGAGGACGACCCGGCTCGGATTGAGCAGATTGCAGAGGTTGGCGACCCCGCTGCCGACATGACGCCCCACATCGGCGATCACCCGCCGGCAGCCCGGATCCCCGTCCCGTGCCAGCCGCACGACGTCCTCCAAGGTCAAGTCGGCGCCGTGGCTGGACTGGAGCAGCGGGAGCACATAGCGTGCGGCAGCGAACGTTTCCAGACAGCCCCGGTTCCCGCAGCGGCAGACCGGCCCCGACTCATCGAGAGTGATATGTCCTATTTCACCCGCAGTGCCACCGGGGCCGCGATAGATCTTGCCGTCGATCACCAGGCCGGCGCCCACACCGCTGGCGATCTTGATGTACGCCAGGTCGCGCACACCCCGGCCACTGCCCCAGACCAGTTCGCCCAGGGCGCCGAGGTTGGCGTCGTTGTCCACGTGCACCGGCACGCCGAGACGCCCCCGCAGCTCCTCGGCGGGCTTGACGCCCGTCCAGCCCGGCAGTATCGCCGTGGAGCCCAGGGTGCCGGACTCGACGTCGATCGGACCGGGCACGCCCACGCCCACGCCCGTGATCTTCGCGCGGTCGATGCCCGCCGTCTTGAGCAGCCGGTTGACCAGCTCCTCCGCCCGGTCGAAGCCCTGGCTGGAGGAGGCGTCCACATCCAGGGGCTCGGACTCCTCGGCGAGCACCTGATGGGCGAGGTTGCCGATCGCGACCCGCAGATGCGCATGCCCGAAGTCGACGCCGATCACGATGCCGGCGTCCCCGCTCAGCGACACGCTGCGGGCCCGGCGTCCCCCCGCGGATGTGGGCGTGACCTGGACCGTTCCCCCTTCTTTGAGCTCGCGCACGATATTGGAGACGGTCGCCGCGGACAATCCCGTGGTCCTCGCGATCTCCGCCTGCGTGAGCGATCCCGCCAACCGCACGGCACGTACGACCCGCTCCAGGTTGGCTCGATGCAGTGATGACTGCGACCCTGGAGTCTGCACGACGACCTCCCGAGCGCGGGGCCGCTCCGGTGAGGCCCCGACTATGTCCAACTAGTGAACTCTAAGCTGAGCTGTTCGGGTTGCCTCCCGTCAAGAGGTTGAACCGTTATACAGAACCTTGGACATACCGCTTAAGGCGTGGTATGGGCGCGGGCGCGTGACGCGGAGGTGCGGCCCGGGCCCGTGTCCCGCGGTCCGGGGCCCTGCTCGGACACGGGACCGCCCCGCCCGGGAGGGCCCGGCGGGGCGTGCGAAAGCAAAGACGGCGTGCTCGGGGGCGTGCGGGAGCGAAGACGAGCGCCCGGTACTACTTCAGGGCTCCGGCCGTCAGACCCTGCACCACCTGACGCTGGAAGACGATGTACGCGGCCAGCACCGGCAGCATGGCCATGACCAGGCCGGCGAAGAGCCCCGACCAGTCGCCCTTGTACCCCTGGTTGACGGCCAGCTGGACGAGGCCCTGGGTGAGCACGTGCTTGTCCGGGTCGGTGTTCAGCACCGTCGGCAGCATGTACTGGTTCCACTGCCCGAGAAAGTTGAAGATCCCCACGCTGACCAGGCCGGGCCGGGCCATCGGCAGCATGATCTGGAAGAACGTCCGGGTGTGCGAGGCACCGTCCACAAAGGCGGCCTCCGCCACCGTGGTCGGCAGGCTCCGGAAGAACGCGGTCAGGAAGAACACCGTGAACGGCAGCGAATAGGCGATGTAGACCAGGATCAGCCCGTGGATGGTGTTCAGCAGCGCGATGTTGTCCACGACGTAGAACAACGGGACCAGCGCGAGCATGACCGGGAAACCCATGCCGCCGACGAAGAGGTAGTAGATGAACCGGTTTCCCGGGAAGTCGAACCGGGCCAGCACATAGGCCGCCATCGAGCCGAGCACCAGGGTGCCGACGAGCGAGCCGCCCACCACCAGCACGGTGTTGAGGAAGTAGTCGCTCATCCTGGCGTCGGTCCAGGCCCGCGCCCAGTTCTCGAAGTGCAGTCTGTCCGGCAGCGACCAGGGCGAGCGGAAGATGGAGCCGTCGTCCTTGAAGGACGTCATCACCGCCCACACCAGCGGCATGACCACCATGATCGCCCAGATGACCAGAATGCCGTGCGAGAAGACGTTGAGGACCGCGCCTTCCTGCTTCGTCCGCCTCGGTTCTCCGGCGGGCGGCGCACTGGTCTTCCGGACGCCGGCACCGGATTCGGCCGGAAGGGGGGCGGGGGTCTCGGTCGTTTTCATGATCAGTACTCCAGCCGCTCGCGCCGTCCCAGCCGCATCACGATCGCGGCGAAAGCCAGCGTGACGACGAGCAGGGCCACACCGACCGCGGTGGCGTAGGCGGCCTGACCGTCACGGAACGCCTTCTGGTACACGTACAGGACCATGACGGTGGTCGAGTAGTCGGGACCGCCCGGTCCGGTTGTCATGATCTGTACGACCGCGAACGACTCCGCGCCGAGGGCGAGAATGCCCATGTAGACCCAGCCGGACTGCACGGTGTCCCACAGCAGCGGCAGGGTGATCCGGAAGAAGGTGGTGAACCGGTCGGCTCCGTCGAGGAGCGCGGCCTCGTACAGCTCCACCGGAATGGAGGCCATGCCGGCGGAGAAGAGGACCACGAAGAAGCCGACCGTGGACCAGACGATCACCGCCATCACGCACCACAGGGCGAGGTCCGGGTCGCCCAGCCACAGCGGCTGGACGCCGTCGAGCCCGATCCCGCGCAGCACGGAGTTGATCGCGCCGCTGCTCGGGTTGTACGCGAAGGCGAACAGCAGGGCCACGATCGCGATGGACAGCACCTGCGGGAAGAAGTAGACGATCTTGTAGAACGAGGAGCCGCGGACACCGGAGATCACCGGTCCGCCCCGGCGCCGCCGCCCGCCCGCATTGATCATGAAGGCGAGGAACAGCGCCAGGCCGAGCGTCACCAGCGGCAGCAGCAGGGCGAACAGCAGGCTGTGCTGCAACGACTTCCAGAAGATCTCGTCGTCGAGCATCCTCCGGTAGTTGTCGAGGCCGACCATCGCGAGGTCGGGGCTCAGGCCGGTCCAGTCCGTGAACGAGTAGTAGATGGACTGGAGGAACGGCCAGATGACGAAGAGCGCGTACAGCCCCAGAGGAACCGTCAGGAATCCCACGATGAACGGGTACTTGCCGTGCTGCATTGCCACCTATCCCGATCTCTGGACGGGGGGTGCCGCCGGTGACGGACCCTCATGACGGTTTCACCGGTGCTTCACTGGTGCTTGTAGTGCTTGATCGACGTGTCCTTCGCGGTCTCGTCGGCGAAGCCCTGGATTCTCTTGATGGCCTCGGCCGGGGTGAGACGGCCGGCCATCATCTCGCCCAGCCCCGCCACACCGATCTTCTCCTTTTGCAGCTGCACATACCAGTCCTGCAGCCGCGGGTTCACCACGTTGGAGCCTGCCTTCTCCAGCGCCGCGACCGCGGACTTCAGCCCGGAGGTGAGGGGGATGCCGTCGGTGCCGCCGTTGTACGCGGTCAGCGACTTCACCTTGGTGGTGAAGTTCTTCGAGGACGCCTCGCTGAGCATGATGCGCAGCTGCTCCATGCCGCCCGCGGGGTTCCTGGCCTTGGCCGGGACGATGAAGGGCTCGCCGCCGGAGGCCCAGATGGTGCCGAAGGGCATCTTGTCGGAGCCGTCCAGGCCGCTGGGCGCGGAGACGGTGAGGCCGAAGTCCTCCGGGATGACGTTGGAGGACTCGTTCTCCACCCAGGAGCCGTTCGGGAGGAACAGCGCCTTGCCCTGGGCCCAGGCGGTCTGCGACTGGATGTGGTCCAGGCCCGGGGTGCCCCTGAGGATGTAGCCCTTGCGGTAGAGCTCGTAGTAGGCCTCGAAGCAGTCCTTGATCGCCGGGTGCTTCCAGGCGTTCGGCTCGAGGTTGTCGATGGCGTCGAGGACCTCGCGGCCGCCGACCTTGCCGATCATCGGGTAGAGCGAGAAGGGGATGTAGTACGGGTACTTGCCCGCGTACGTCCAGCCGGCCATGCCCTTCTTCTTGGCCTTCTCGCAGACCCTGAGCATCTCGTCCCAGGTCTCCGGGTACTTCTCGTCGAGCGAGTCCAGGGCCTTCTGCGAGTACCACACGCCGTACACCGTGTAGGCGTAGTACAGGATCCAGACCGGCTTGCCGTCGAACTGACCCATCTCCACGATGCCCGGACGCAGCGTGTCGCGGACCTTCTTGCCCGGGTCGTCGTACGACGGCGCGTCCAGCAGCGGGGTGAGGTCCGTGAGCTGGTTCTTGCCGACGAGGACGCCCATGTCCATCTGCTCGGCGCCGGAGTTGTCGATGAGGTCCGGCGGAGTGCCCTGGTTGAAGCGCGGCTGGAGCGTGGACTGGATCTTCTGGGTGGCGGAGAACTTCACCTCGGCCTTGGGGAAGTTCTTCTCGTAGATCTTCACGGCGTCCTCGGCGTACTCCTTGCCGAAGCCGCCGTCGAACAGGACGAATTCCATCGGCGCGGTGCCATTGACGCCGAGCGGGTTCTTCGCGGTCTTCTCACCGGCCTCGGCCTTGTTCTGGCCGCCGCCGCCCCCGCTGGCGCAGCCGGACAGAAAACCCACCGCGGGAACACTGATCAGACCGAGTGCGGCGGACCGCTTGATCAGATCCCGGCGGCCGACTCCTGTGGGGTTCTCGGCGGACGTGGATCCCATGCTCAAGTCCTCGCTTTCTCCGGGACTCAGGCGGTGAACCGGATCCTCCCCGGCACCGCGATCGGGTCAAGCTGGGTCGTGCGGGAGTTGCTCTGTGCGTCATCCACCGGGACCGGCGGGAAAGCAAGGAGGACGGCGCGTTTCGCGCGTCAGACCACCTTTCCGGGTCCTTTCGGGTCCGCTTGACAGCTATTCGGACAGTCATCTGCCAGTCATCCGGCAGTCGTCTGACGACCATTCGGACAGCCTGCGGATACCGACAGGTATAGTCCACTTCCGGCCAGCCGAGCAAGATCGAATACAGGGTTCCCCTCAGGTCTTTTCCGAGTTGAGACATCGGCCGGAATATGAACCCTTCATGGCCTCACTGAGCAGAAATATCCACGGCTTTGCACTCGAACTCCATCATCAACACCCTTGACATTGCTGGGCAGTTGACTCCCTACTGGTCTTTGCGCACTGAGTTGACAACGTTGTCCTACGCAGAGGCAGCAGGGAGGGGCATCGCGCATGCAGCGCAGATCACGGCACAGATGGGGTCCGGCGGTCGTCCTTACGACCGCCTTCGTCATGGCGGTCGGCTCACAGGGGGCGGCGGTCGCCCTGCCCGCCGGCCCCCCGGCCGCCGACCGGGAGTTCGCCTCCTCGTTCGAGGCCGGTGAGCCGGCACCCGACTGGCTGAACACGGTCGACACCGCCAAGGACGGCAGCAAGCGCGCCTCGGGCGTGGACGGCGGCTACAGCAGCGGCATACCGGGCAATGTGAACGACCATGTCGTCGACGTCCGGGCCAACGGGGAGAACACGGGCGCCGGGGAGGTGAAGGAGAACCTCGTCGACGGCGAGCCCGGCACCAAGTGGCTGGTCTTCGAGCCCACCGGCTGGGTCGAGTTCGACTTCGACAAGCCGCAGAAAATCGTCCGGTACGCCCTCACCTCGGCCAACGACTTCGACGGACGCGACCCGAAGGACTGGACCCTGAAGGGCTCCACCGACGGCAAGGACTGGAAGACCCTCGACACCCGCTCGGGCGAGAACTTCTCCGAACGGTTCCAGACGAAGACGTACGAGCTGGCCGAGCCGGCCGAGTACCGGCACTTCCGGCTCGACATCACCCGGAACAACGGCGCCTCGAACATCCTCCAGCTGGCCGATGTGCAGTTCTCCACCGGCGACGGCGACGGCCCCGTACCGAAGGACATGCTCTCCCTCGTCGACCGCGGCCCGAGCGGTTCCCCGACCGCCAAGTCGGGTGCCGGCTACACGGGCAAGCGGGCCCTGAGATACGCCGGCCGCCACACGGCCGAGGGCCGGGCGTACTCGTACAACAAGATCTTCGATGTCCATGTCAAGGTCGCCCGTGACACCCGGCTGTCGTACCGCGTCTACCCGTCGATGGCCGACGGCGCCCTCGACTACGCCGCCACCCACGTCGCCGTGGACCTCGCCTTCACCGACGGCACCTACCTCAGCCGCCTGGGCGCCGTCGACCAGCACGGCTTCCCCCTGAGCCCGCAGGGGCAGGGCGCATCCAAGCGGCTGTACGTCAACCAGTGGAACAACGTCGTGTCGCGGATCGGCTCGGTCGCGGCCGGCAAGACGATCGACCGGATCCTCATCGCCTACGACTCCCCCGCCGGCCCGGCGAAGTTCCGCGGCTGGCTGGACGACGTGGTCATCGACCGGGCCGCACCCGAGAAGCCCAAGGCGCACCTGTCGGACTACGTCCTGACCACCCGCGGCACCAACTCCAGCGGCAGCTTCTCGCGCGGCAACACCTTCCCCGCGACCGCCGTCCCGCACGGCTTCAACTTCTGGACGCCGGTGACCAACGCGTCCTCGCTGAGCTGGCTGTACGAGTACGCGCGCGCGAACAACGACGACAACCTGCCGACGATCCAGGCGTTCAGCGCGAGCCACGAACCCAGCCCCTGGATGGGTGACCGGCAGACCTTCCAGGTGATGCCGTCCGCCGCCTCCGGCACCCCGGACACCGGCCGCACCGCCCGCGCCCTGGCCTTCCGTCACGAGAACGAGACCGCACGGCCGTACTACTACGGGGTGCGGTTCGAGAACGGCATCACGGCGGAGATGACGCCGACCGACCACGCGGCCGTCCTGCGCTTCACCTACCCGGGAGAGGACGCGAGCGTCCTGTTCGACAACGTCACCGAGCAGGCGGGCCTGACCCTGGACAAGGAGCGCGGCGTCGTCACCGGCTACTCGGACGTGAAGTCCGGGCTGTCGACGGGGGCGACCCGGCTGTTCGTCTACGGCGTGTTCGACAAGCCGGTGAAGGACGGCTCGTCGAGCGGCGTCAAGGGCTATCTGCGCTTCGACGCCGGCAAGGACCGCACCGTCACCCTGCGGCTGGCCACCTCCCTGATCAGCGTCGACCAGGCGAAGGACAACCTGCGTCAGGAGATCCCGGACGGCACCTCCTTCGAGACCGTCAGGAAGCGCGCCCAGCGCGCCTGGGACGAGGTGCTCGGCAGGGTCGAGGTCGAGGGCGCCACGCCGGACCAGCTGACCACGCTCTACTCCAGCCTGTACCGGCTGTACCTGTACCCCAACTCGGGCTTCGAGAAGGTGGACGGGAAGTACCGGTACGCCTCCCCGTTCTCGCCGATGCGCGGCGAGGACACCCCGACGCACACCGGCGCGAAGATCGTCGACGGCAAGGTGTACGTCAACAACGGCTTCTGGGACACCTACCGCACCACCTGGCCGGCGTACTCCCTGCTGACGCCGAAGCAGGCGGGCGAGATGGTGGACGGCTTCGTGCAGCAGTACAAGGACGGCGGCTGGACCTCCCGCTGGTCCTCCCCCGGCTACGCCGACCTGATGACGGGCACCTCCTCGGACGTGGCCTTCGCGGACGCCTACCTCAAGGGCGTGCCGATGGACGCGAAGGCGGCGTACGAGGCCGCGCTGAAGAACGCGACGGTCGTGCCCCCGTCCTCGGGCGTGGGCCGCAAGGGCATGGCCACCTCCCCCTTCCTCGGCTACACCAGCACGGCCACGCACGAGGGCCTGTCCTGGGCGATGGAGGGCTACATCAACGACTACGGCATCGCGAGGATGGCCGAGGCCCTCCACAGGAAGACGGGCCAGAAGCGCTACAAGGAGGAGGCGGAGTACTTCCTCGACCGGGCCCGGGACTATGTGAACCTCTTCGACGCGA
Organism: Streptomyces thermoalcalitolerans; assembly: GCF_039525155.1. Taxonomy (NCBI): domain Bacteria; kingdom Bacillati; phylum Actinomycetota; class Actinomycetes; order Kitasatosporales; family Streptomycetaceae; genus Streptomyces; species Streptomyces thermoalcalitolerans. Next base: position 103,354 of record NZ_BAAAHG010000001.1, read on the forward strand.
AGGCCGGCTTCTTCCAGGGCCGTGACGCCAAGGGCAACTGGCGTGTGGACTCCGCGAAGTACGACCCGCGCGTCTGGGGCCACGACTACACGGAGACCAACGGCTGGGGCTACGCCTTCACCGTCCCGCAGGACAGCCGGGGCCTGGCGAACCTGTACGGCGGCCGGAAGGGCCTCGCGGACAAGCTCGACACCTACTTCGCCACGCCGGAGACGGCCTCCCCGGAGTTCGTCGGCTCCTACGGCGGTGTCATCCACGAGATGACCGAGGCGCGGGACGTGCGGATGGGCCAGTACGGCCACTCCAACCAGGTCGCGCACCATGTGCTCTACATGTACGCCGCGGCCGGACAGCCCTGGAAGGCGCAGGCGAAGATCCGTGAGGTGCTCTCCCGGCTCTACGTCGGCAGCGAGATCGGCCAGGGCTACCACGGCGACGAGGACAACGGCGAGCAGTCGGCCTGGTACCTCTTCTCCGCGCTCGGCTTCTACCCGCTGGTGATGGGCAGCGGCGAGTACACCATCGGCTCCCCGCTGTTCACCAAGGCGACGATCCACCTGGACAACGGCCGGGACCTCGTCGTCAAGGCGCCGGAAAACAGCGCGAAGAACGTCTATGTGCAGGGGGTGCGGTTCAACGGCAAGCCGTGGAACTCCACGTCCCTCCCCCACTCCCTCCTCGCCAAGGGCGGGGTGCTGCACTTCGACATGGGTCCGCGGCCGTCGTCGTGGGGCACGGGCAAAAACGCCGCGCCCGTGTCGATCACGACCGACGACCAGGTGCCGGCCCCGCGGGCGGACGTGCTGAAGGGTGACGGCGCGCTGTTCGACGACACCTCGTCGACGGACGCGACCGTGACGACGGTGGACCTGCCGGTGGCCGAGGCCACCACGGCGGTCCAGTACACCCTGACCTCGTCCACCGACCGCACCAGGGCCCCGGCCGGCTGGAGGCTGGAGGCCTCCGCCGACGGCAGCACCTGGAAGACGGTGGACCGGCGCTCCGGCGAGTCCTTCGCCTGGGACCGGCAGACCCGCCCCTTCACCATCGCCTCGCCGGGCACGTACCAGAAGTACCGCCTGGTCCTGGACGGTGCCTCGACCCTGGCGGAGGTGGAGCTGCTGGCGTCGCCCGCCCGCCGCTGAGGCGACGGCACGGCATCACGCCGTGTCCCGCCGTGCCGCCCCGCCTCCCGGGCGCGGGCGTGAGGCCGGGAGCCCGCCCCCGGCTCCCGGCCTCACGCGAGCAGGGGTGCCTCTGCCGGTCCGCGCGTCCGGTCCGCCCCGCCGAGGCGCCCGCACCGGGCACAACCGCCGGTGGTGCACGCCTGATCGGCGTGCACCACCGGCGTGCTCTGTGCGGGAGGGCGTTCGGCCTCTCCCGGCGTCAGGTCTCCCGCGGGGGTTCCGGGAGCGCGATGGTGCCCTGCGCCACGGCGCACAGGGTCTCCACCCCGTCGTCGTCCACGGCCGACAGGTCGCAGCGGCACACGACCCGGGAACGGCCGGCCCGCACGACCCGCGCACGGGCCCGCAGCAGCGCGCCCTCGGCGGGGCGCAGATAGTCGATGGTGAACCCGGCGGTGAGCAGCCGGGCACCGGCGACCGTGCCCGCGGCGAAGGTCAGCGCGTTGTCCGCCGCGTAGGCGAGCACGCCGCCGTGCAGAAAGCCGTTCTGCTGCCGCAGGTCGTCGCGGATGTCCAGCTCCAGCGTCGCCTCGCCCTCCTCGAAGGTCACCAGGCGGGCGCCGAGCAGTTTGCTGAAGGGCTGGGCCGCCAGCACCTTCCGGGCAAGGGCCAGGTCAGGAACGTCCGTCACACCCCACCTCGTTCTCCAGGGTCGTTCTCCGGGCCGACAGGTTCCGTGGCGTACCGCGGGTGCCACGGCATGTCGCCCTACGATCCCCCGACTGCCCTCGCCGAGTACACAGGAGCCGGCTCATCGGGACGGTGACGGCTTCGCCGGGACGGAGGCAGGCCGGACGTGATGGGAGGGCGGGCAGAACCAGGGGCAGGGCCGGGCGGAAACCTGGTGCGTCCGCCGGGGCCGTGCGATTGTCACAGACATGACATCTCGGCTCCCGTGCTGCCGCTCGCGGGCGGACGGGGCGGGAGCAGCTCGCATCCGGTGTGTTCCGGTCCACCGATTGGGAGCGCTCCCACCTCGTCTGACAGTGAAAATTAGCGCGGACGGCGACGGCTGTAAACCATCTCCGAAAAGCGGAGGGCCGCACCCCCGTCGCCGGGGATGCGGCCCCACCGCCTGGACGATCCGTTACTTGCGGATCAGGCTGCGCAGCACGTACTGCATGATGCCGCCGTTGCGGTAGTAGTCGGCCTCACCAGGGGTGTCGATGCGGACGACCGCGTCGAACTCGACACCGGTGTCGGTGGTGACCTTCACCGTGCGCGGCGTACGGCCCTCGTTGAGCTCGGTGATGCCGGTGATGGAGAAGGTCTCCTCGCCGGTCAGGCCGAGGCTCTCGGCGGACTGGCCCTCCGGGAACTGCAGCGGCAGCACGCCCATGCCGATGAGGTTCGAGCGGTGGATGCGCTCGTAGGACTCGGCGATGACGGCCTTGACGCCGAGCAGCGCGGTGCCCTTCGCCGCCCAGTCGCGGGACGAGCCGGAGCCGTACTCCTTGCCCGCCAGGACGACCAGCGGGATGCCCCGCTCGATGTAGTTGCGCGAGGCGTCGTAGATGAAGGTGACCGGGCCGCCCTCCTGCGTGAAGTCACGGGTGTAGCCGCCCTCGGTGCCCGGCGCGATCTGGTTGCGCAGGCGGATGTTGGCGAACGTGCCGCGGATCATCACCTCGTGGTTGCCGCGGCGGGAACCGTAGGAGTTGAAGTCGCGGCGCTCGACGCCGTGCTCGAGGAGGTACTTGCCCGCCGGGGTGTCGGCCTTGATGGCACCGGCCGGGGAGATGTGGTCGGTGGTGACCGAGTCGCCCAGCTTGGCGAGGACCCGGGCGCCGGTGATGTCCTCGACCGGCTCCGGCTCCAGGCTCATGCCCTCGAAGTACGGGGGCTTGCGGACGTAGGTGGACTCCGGGTCCCACTCGAAGGTGTCGCCGGTCGGGACGGGCAGGGCCTGCCACTGGGCGTCGCCGGCGAAGACGTCGGAGTAGCTCTGGCCGAACATCTCCTGGCCGATCGCGGAGGACACGACCTCCTGGATCTCCTGCTCGGAGGGCCAGATGTCCTTCAGGTAGACGGGGTTGCCGTCCTTGTCGTGGCCCAGCGGCTCGGTGGTGATGTCCACCTTCATCGAGCCGGCGATGGCGTAGGCGACGACCAGCGGCGGGGACGCCAGGTAGTTCATCTTGACGTCGGGGTTGATCCGGCCCTCGAAGTTGCGGTTGCCGGACAGCACCGAGACGACGGCGAGGTCGTTGTCGTTGACGGCCTGGGAGACCTCCTCCGGCAGCGGGCCGGAGTTGCCGATGCAGGTGGTGCAGCCGTAGCCGACGAGGTTGAAGCCCAGCTTGTCGAGGTACGGGGTGAGGCCGGCCCGGTCGTAGTAGTCCATGACGACCTTGGAGCCCGGGGCGAGGGTGGTCTTGACCCACGGCTTGCGGGTCAGGCCCTTCTCCACGGCCTTCTTCGCCACGAGCGCGGCGCCGACCATGACGTACGGGTTGGAGGTGTTGGTGCAGGAGGTGATCGCGGCCACGACGACGGCGCCGTGGTCGAGCTCGTACTCCGTCCCGTCGGGGGCCTTGACCGGCACCTTGCAGGTCGGGACGCCGTTGGAGATGGCCGGGGCGTCGGAGGCCGGGAAGGACTCCTTGCTGGCCTCGTCGACGTCGCCGGCGTCCTTGACGTAGGCACGCACGTCCTGGCTGAACTGCGCCTTGGCGTCGGCCAGGACGATACGGTCCTGCGGACGCTTGGGGCCGGCGATCGAGGGCACGACGGTGGACAGGTCCAGCTCGAGCTTCTCGGAGAAGTCCGGCTCGAAGTCCGGGTCGAGCCACAGACCCTGCTCCTTGGCGTACGCCTCGACGAGCGCGATCTGCTTCTCGGAACGGCCGGTCAGCCGCAGGTAGTTGATGGTCTCCTCGTCGATCGGGAAGATCGCCGCGGTGGAGCCGAACTCCGGCGACATGTTGCCGATCGTGGCGCGGTTGGCCAGCGGCACGGAGGAGACGCCCGCGCCGTAGAACTCGACGAACTTGCCGACCACACCGTGCTTGCGCAGCATCTCGGTGATGGTCAGCACCAGGTCGGTGGCGGTGGTGCCGGTGGGCAGCTCACCGGTGAGCTTGAAGCCGACGACCCGCGGGATGAGCATGGAGACCGGCTGGCCGAGCATGGCGGCCTCGGCCTCGATGCCGCCGACGCCCCAGCCGAGGACGCCGAGGCCGTTGACCATGGTGGTGTGCGAGTCGGTACCGACCAGGGTGTCCGGGTACGCCTTGCCGTCACGGACCATGACGACACGGGCCAGGTACTCGATGTTGACCTGGTGGACGATACCGGTGCCGGGCGGGACGACCTTGAACTCGTCGAACGCGGTCTGGCCCCAGCGCAGGAACTGGTAACGCTCCTTGTTGCGGCCGTACTCCAGCTCGACGTTCTGCTTGAAGGCGTCCGGGGTGCCGAACTTGTCGGCGATGACGGAGTGGTCGATGACCAGCTCGGCCGGGGCCAGCGGGTTGATCTTCGCCGGGTCGCCGCCGAGCTCCTTGACGGCCTCGCGCATGGTGGCGAGGTCCACGACGCAGGGCACACCGGTGAAGTCCTGCATGATCACGCGGGCGGGCGTGAACTGGATCTCCTGCGACGGCTGGGCCTTCGCGTCCCAGTTGCCGAGGGCACGGATGTGGTCGGCGGTGATGTTCGCGCCGTCCTCGGTACGGAGCAGGTTCTCCAGCAGCACCTTCAGGCTGTAAGGCAGTCGGGCCGAGCCCTCGACCTTGTCGATCCGGAAGATCTCGTACGACTCGTCGCCCACCTGCAGCGTGCTGCGGGCGTCGAAGCTGTTCGCCGACACGACAGTCTCCTTCATTGATGTGCGCGTACCACCGTGAATCGTGCCGCCACGCCTGCTTGGCCGTTCCGGTAAGGGTGGACTAAGTTAGGCTTGCCTTACTGGAGTGGCGACTCCGGTGCACCTCGGCAGATATCTCGATGTCGAGATAACTCTAGTACACGGGCGGCGGATGGTCATGCCCCGACCCGGTGCGAGTGATCTCTCGCAGAGAAAGTCGAGCACGGCCTCGGGAGTCCGGCGAGCGAAGCCGGCCATGCGACGTCGTCGATGGCGAGCCACGGCGCACGGGCCACAGCGGTGGGTGTCGCCCCGGTGAACGCCTTGACCTCGCGGTGGAGGTGGGACTGGTCGGTGTAGCCGCTCACCGCCGCGACCCGGGCGGCGGGCTCGCCGGCCGCGAGAAGGCGGGCCGCGTGGTCGAAGCGCACCAGCTGGGCGGCGCGCTTGGGAGTGAGCCCGATCCGGGAGCGGAAGCGGGACCACAGGCGCTTGCGGCTCCATCCCACCTCGTCCGCCAGGCCGTCGACCCGCACCTGCCCCCGGCCGGCGCGTATCCGCGACCAGGCGGCGGCGATCTCCGGATCGAGCGGCGGGGCGGCCTCCAGGCGCCGGCACAGGATGTCCGCCGCGATCGCGAACCGTTCGTCCCACGAGGTGGCGGCGCACAGCCTGTCCTCGGTCCGCCCGGCGTCACGGCCCCAGACAGCGTCCAGCGGGACCACCTCCCCGACGAGCTCGTCCGCCGCCCCGAGCACCGCGGCCGCCACGACCGGCGACAACCGGATCTGCAGGCACTGCCCCGCCTCGGTCGTCCGGCTGCCGATCCGCAGGTCGCCCGGGAGCAGCCCGACGACCGCGCTGCCGCGTTCACGCCGGCCGTGGGCGTCGTAGACGAGGCCCTCTCCCCCGTTCAGGTCCACGAGCAGGGTGACCGACGGGTGCGCGACCATCGCGATGTCCAAGGGTGCCGGGACGCGCTGGCCGAACCCGGCCATGGCGATCCCGGGCAGCCGCTCCGACGGCTGCGGGATCGCGACCTCCACCAACGTCCAGTCAGGCGGTGACTCCGTGCTCAGCACAGCACCAGGGTAGGGACCGGTGTCACCTGCCCGCAGCCGTGAACTCCAGCAGCAGCCTGCCGGTCGTCTCCGGTGCTTCGAGCATGGGGAGGTGTCCGACGTCGGGCAGGTGCTCGACGCGCGCTTTCGGCACCGCCTCGTACCGGTGCGCCGAGGACGGATCCCAGCGAGGGTCGCCGGCGCCGAAGATCACCAGGACCGGGACGTCCAGGGCGGTGAGGCGCTCGGGCAGGCTCCGCTCGGCGATGTACGCGGTGTTGCGGCACAGCACCGTCCTGAACGTGCGGTAGCCGATGGCACGGGCCTCGGCGACCAGGTCGTCCGGGACGTTCACCGGGCGGGTGCACACCGCGGTCACGCCCCTGCGGAGCATGGCGTCCGAGCGGATCCGCCACAGGAGCGGGCCCAGCGGCGGGGCCGTCAGCACTCGCAGGGCGGCGGGCTGCGAAAGGAGCGCGTCGGGGCTCGGGCCGCTGCTGATCAGCGCGAGCGAACCGACCAGGTCGGGGCGTCGTTCGGCGAGCGCGGTGGCGATGTAGCCGCCGCTGGAGTGCCCGACCGCGGTGACGGGGCCGAGGCCGAGGTCGTCGAGCACCGCGGCCAGGCGGCCCGCCTGCTCGGGCACGTCGTACGACGGCGCGGGCGAGGACCGTCCGTGCCCCGGCAGGTCGATCCGGACGACGTGGTGCCGACCGGCGAGGGCCGGCACCACCGGGTGCCAGGAGGCGCCCGAGAATCCCGATCCGTGGATGAGCACCAGCGGCGGCGCCTGGCGCGGGCCGTCGCGGACCACATGCATCCCGTGCAGACGCGTGACGTCGTCATGTCCCATGCACGGGACGATGCCTGCACCGGACGCCGCGTGTCTTGTACGAATGTCGCCGGGACGCCGGTGCCCCGGTCGGCCACCAGTCGAGCTCGGCGCTCATCTCGGCCGGGGCCAGGGCCTCGGCATGGCCGTGGTCGCCGCAGAGGGACTGCCGCCGGCGGGCGAACACCCGCGCGGTGCGGTCCACCGACTCGCCCTCCCGGACGGCGAAGTCCACCCGCACCCGGGCGAGCGTGCGGGCACCGCCCTCGGTCGTGCACACGCTGGCGCTGCGCACATGCCCGGCGCGGCGCGGCCGTCGGCCCGCCCGGTGCCGCACGAGGTCAGCGCACAGCGGCAGACGAGGGCCGCGACGACGCCGAGCCGCCGCATGGGAGTGGTCATGGATGTCCCCCTTGCGAAGGGTCAGAGGGGGAATGACCGGTCCGGGGTTCCATGAGGCGCATCCTCGCCACACAAGATCATGACATCAGGAGATTTGCCCGTATTTGTTGACCAGCCCGGGTGTTCGCACTGTGCACCACCCTTGACATGACGTCATCAATGTCACCCGAATGGACCCCCTCAAGAAGCGCCATCTCATATCTGAGATAACCTCAGCCTCATGGCAGACGACTACCTCGTACGCATCGGCAAGCTCATCCGCGACGCCCGGCAACACCGAGGCTGGACGCAGGCGCAGTTGGCCGAGGCGCTCGGCACCAGCCAGAGCGCGGTCAATCGCATCGAGCGCGGCAACCAGAACATCAGCCTTGAGATGATTGCCCGCATCGGGGAAGCCCTGGACAGTGAGATCGTGTCACTGGGCTACGCGGGCCCGATGCACCTGCGCGTGGTGGGAGGGCGCCGTCTGTCGGGCGCCATCGACGTGAAGACGAGCAAGAACGCGTGCGTGGCCCTGCTGTGCGCGTCACTGCTCAACCAGGGGCGCACGGTCCTGCGGCGCGTGGCCAGGATCGAGGAGGTGTACCGCCTCCTGGAGGTGCTGAACTCCATCGGTGTACGCACCCGCTGGATCAACGACGGCACCGACCTGGAGATCGTGCCGCCGGCCGAGCTGAACATGGACGCGATCGACGCCGAGGCCGCGGTGCGCACCCGGTCCATCATCATGTTCTTCGGGCCGCTGCTGCACCGCATGGACCACTTCAAACTGCCGTACGCGGGCGGCTGCGACCTCGGCACGCGCACCATCGAGCCGCACATGATCGCGCTGCGCCGGTTCGGGCTGGACATCACCGCCACCGAGGGCCAGTACCACGCCGTGGTGGACCGCTCCGTCCGTCCGAACCGCCCGATCGTCCTGACCGAGCGCGGCGACACCGTGACCGAGAACGCGCTGCTGGCCGCCGCCCGCCACGACGGCGTGACCGTCATCCGCAACGCCTCCTCCAACTACATGGTCCAGGACCTGTGCTTCTTCCTGGAGGCGCTGGGCGTGCGGATCGAGGGCATCGGCACCACCACGCTCACCGTGCACGGCGTGCCGGTCATCGACACCGACGTGGACTACTCCCCCTCCGAGGACCCGGTGGAGGCGATGAGCCTGCTGGCCGCCGCGGTGGTCACCGAGTCCGAGCTGACGGTGCGCCGGGTGCCGATCGAGTTCCTGGAGATCGAGCTGGCGGTCCTGGAGGAGATGGGTCTCGACCACGACCGCTCGGCCGAATACGTCGCCGACAACGGCCGCACCCGCCTGGTGGACCTCACCGTGCGCCCCTCCAAGCTGGAGGCGCCGATCGACAAGATCCACCCGATGCCGTTCCCCGGCCTGAACATCGACAACGTCCCCTTCTTCGCGGCGATCGCGGCCTCCGCGCAGGGCAAGACGCTGATCCACGACTGGGTGTACGACAACCGCGCGATCTATCTGACGGACCTCAACCGTCTGGGCGGCCGTCTGCAACTCCTCGACCCGCACCGGGTGCTGGTCGAGGGCCCCACCCGCTGGCGCGCCGCCGAGATGATGTGCCCGCCGGCCCTGCGCCCCGCCGTCGTCGTCCTGCTGGCCATGATGGCCGCCGAGGGCACGTCGGTGCTGCGCAACGTGTACGTCATCAACCGGGGTTACGAGGATCTCGCCGCGCGGCTGAACTCGATCGGGGCGCAGATCGAGATCTTCCGGGACATCTGACCGACGGCTGCCGCCGCGCTCTCTGCGACCCGCACGCATGCGGGTCCGAAAGGGGTGCGGCGGCGTCTTCGGGACTTCTCCGGGACTGCGGGCCGGGACCGGGCTGTTCTCCATCGTCGGGGAGCCACCCGAAGACGGCATCCAGGGCGGCGCAGCCGGCTGCACGGACCTGGTACGGCGCTCCGTCCGCCGTGGACGATGAAGGGCCGCTCCGGTGACGACGACCGCACGCCGATCGGCGCTCGGCCACGCCCGGCTGCGTCCGTCCAGGCCCTGCGCCGCCCACGTGCGCGGCGTGTCGCCCGCACAGCATGCCCTGAGGTCCCCGCACCTGCTGATCTCCCTCGCGGCTCGATTCCGACGGGAGCCCTCAGAGGGCCGAGGGGCTTGGGCCATTGGCCTCCGCCGCAGTGAATGCCGGATGCACTGCGGTACGCCGGGCGAAACAAGCACAGACACCGCCCGGCACCCGGCCGGCAGAAACCCCGGGCTTCCCCCGCCGGGCAGGCGTGTTTGCTGGTCCCGGCCTTCGGGGAGACCGGGACCGGATACGGTTCGACGGATACGGTTCGAACCGAAGCGGGGTGGGGCACGCCCGGCCGCGCCCGCTTCCGCAGTCCGGACGTCAAGGTCAGTCATCAGGGGGATGCCGACGTGCCGCAGGAGCCATGGGCCGAACTGGGGGGGGGGAGACCATCAGCGCGATGCGTGCCGAGCTGCAGAGCGCCGTGGAAGCGGGCAAGGAGGAGTCCCTGAAATTCAGGGCCGGTCCGGTGGAGCTCGAGTTCAGCGTGGAGGTCAGGAAGGACGCCGGAGCCAAGGCCAGGGTCTTCGTTCTTCCCTGGACGGCCGAGGCCCATGGTGCGGCAAACGTGGGCCGGACCCACCGGATCAAGCTCACCCTGCAGCCGGTCGACGGCAACGACGACGATCTGAGAATCTCCGCCGACTCCCCGCGGCGTCCGAAATAGCCCGGACGGTCCGCGCGGAGAACAACTCGTCGGGTGACCAGCAGGACGGGGCATGGACCACGCACGGGTCATGGAGATCTGGAATCCGGTCCTCGGGAAGTCGGGCAGCGGATACCTGATCGGTGACGACGTGGTGCTCACCGCGCACCACGTCGTGGACGGGGTCCGGATGGGCGGTGGTGTGGAGGTCCGGCAACTGGACCCGGAGGGCCGCACGGACTGGACGGCCGCCGAACTGGTGTGGCTGCCGGACGTGGCGGCCTCCGAGGTGTCGCCGGACGCGGACGGCGCGCTGCTGCGGATCACCGGGCCGCACTGGCGGCCGCCGATGACCTCGCCGGTGCGGTTCGGGCGCATCGTGGGCGAGGAACGCGTGCCCTGCCTCGGCCTTGGGTTCCCCGACGCGGTCATACGTCCCGACCGCGCACGGGACACCATGCCGATACGTGGCCATGTGGACCCGTTGCACGGCATGAAGTCGCGAACGGCCACGGTGCATGTCGACGTGGGTGTCGTGCCGGGCCGGTCGGGATGGAGCGGCAGCTCGGGGGCCGGGCTGCTGTGCGGGCCGTACCTGATCGCGGTCGTGACGAGGGAGAAGGGTTTCGCGCCCGGTGTGCTGGAGGCCGTCCCTGTCGGCGTCCTCGCCGAACTGCCGGGATTCGAGCAGACCTTGCGTGCCCATGGTGTCCGCTTCGTCATCGAGGACGTCGACGGGACGTCTCCGGAGCCCGACGAGCTCACCGGGCGGGCTCGTCCCTGTCCATGTCCTGGTTCATGTCCTGATTCATGTCCTGATTCATGTCCTGATTCATGTCCTGGTAGTAGGAGTGCAGAACCGTCGCCGTGCGTGCGTCGGCGGGATAGAACGTCTCAATGGTCAGTTCGGCCAAGGTGATGTCGGCGGGTGCCGCGAACACGGTCAGGGCGCTGAAGAGACTGAGCTCGCTTCCCAGCACCTTGATGCGCAGGGGAGTCACGATCTGCCGGCCGTCCGCGTGTTCCGGATCGGTGCTCCGTTCCGGGCCGGCCGTGCCCTGGGGATACCGGTAGGCGCTGACCTCGTCGTAAAGGGACACCAGGCACTCGTTGTTGGTGAACGCGGCGTCCCGGCGCAGCCTGCCGAGCAGATGCATGCGCCATTCGGCGAAGTTGAGGATTCTGGGGGGCCAGCCCCTCCGGGTGCAGGGCCAGCCGCATGACGTTGACCGGCGGCCTCAGCAACTCCGCGGAAACGCCGTCCAGGAGCGCCATGGCGGACCTGTTGGCCCGTCGCAGGTTCATGGCCGAGTCGAAGATCACAGCGGGGTACGGGTCGTGCCCCGCCAGCAGGCGGTTGATGGCCTCGCCGACCCGGGCCATCTGCGTCTCACTGATGGGCGTCTCCTCGTAGACAGGCGCGTAACCCGCGGCCATCAGCAGGGAGTTGCGCTGACGCAGGGGTACGTCGAGCTGCTCGGCGAGCCGGAGCACGAGTTCCCGGCTGGGCACCGCGCGCCCTGTCTCGATGAAGCTGAGATGGCGGCTGGACGTGTCTGCCTGAAGTGCGAGCGCAAGTTGACTCAGGTTGCGCCTCTTACGCCACTCCCGGAGCATCGGGCCGATTCCCTGAGGTCTCGTCTGCCTGCGCATTTGCTCATACTAGGCCGTCCGGTGATCCGCAGCCGGAAACCGAGCGGGAAGGCGCCCGCGACATGGCTGAAACGCCGCGCTCCGCGTACCCGGATCTCACCATTCCAGGACGGCTGGAAATGCCTTCGGGGTTTGGACGGGCCCAGTCCGTTCGAAGGGACGACGACGCGATACAGCGCCCGACGACCAGGTCGGTTCCGTGCCAGGAAGACATCAGCCCGCACTGCCGGAATCGAGCTCGAGCACGTCGCACGCCCCTGGCTGCGCCGACTGTGTCCGCGGCCCCTCTCCTCCTTCCAAGGACGCTGAATCCCTGAAGGAAGACCCGACCCGTGGGGGACACTGCGCTTCGGCCGAGGCCGGCGCGCCGCCCGGCACGACGGCGCTCCGGTTCCTCGCGTGGGATGACGCGCTGTGCCCCTGACCGCGGGGCAGAGGTCACATACGGCGCAGACCCACGTACTGAACGGTCGCCATGGCGCCCACGACCAGGCCCTGCAGCACGATCCATGCCGTGCCGACAGCCGTGCTGCTCAGTGCGTCGGTGACGGCCGTCAGGATGCTGGCCACGGTCCACAGGGCGTTCAGGGTGATCACGACGCCGACGGCGCCACGGCTGATGCGCTCCTGTCTGAGGACGAACAGGATCCACAGCGCGTACACCGTGAGGAACGCGCCGATGGGGTACTGCACCGAACGCTCCACCCCCAGGACCGGGTCCAGGACGGTGGCCAGTGCGAGATAGCCGAGGCCGTTGACGCCGGTGAGAACCACGTCGACCGCCAGGGCCAGGCGCAGCAATCCGTCAGGGCGGGCGCTGTTCCTCACCGGTGCGGTGTCCGCGGTCCGGGGTGACGTCATGGTGCCTTCCTTTCGTTGTACGCATGCCGTTGTCCAGGGCGTGCGCTGAGCGGATGCGAAGAGACGGGAGCGGCCCGCCGGTACGTGTGCCGGGAGTCGAGGACGGCCCGGGTCGCGGCATCCGCGGGCAGAAACGACTCCAGGGCGATTCGGTCGAGCGCGCCGCGGTCGGGGCGGGGCGAGGGACTGCCGGACCGTGCCGGACGGGTCGACGCCCTCGAAACCCCCGTCATCGATGCATCGGCGTCCTTTCAACCGAATAACCCCCGCTCGCGAGAAGCACTGTCCGGCTCCGCGACCGTAACGACGAGTCTGAAGGCCCCTCAATTACCTGCCAGGTAATGGAGAGCTGAAGGAGACCGCGGTCCGGCAGTGGGTTTCGGTCACCATCGGTGCAGCCGTTCGCCCGTAAGGTCCTCTGTCGCGCCTGCCAGGACGAGGCCCGGTTCTTCCGCGGTGACGTCCCGGTGGACGAAGCCCGGGGCGGCCGGGCCTGCTCCGGGCGGGCGGCCTCCTCCCGGTCAGGGCCGGCACACAGGACAGTCCCCGTTCCTCAGGGCCGAGCCGGAAAGGGGCGCCGGCGCCGTAGCCGGCATCGGCGACCACCCCCGGAGCCGTTCCACCTCCCCCCGGCCTCATGCCAGGACGATGCCCACCACCAGCAGAGAGCACCCAAGACAACGAAGCACTACTGGCCGGCGCGACTGGATTCAACGGCCAAAGGAGCGGGATTCCATGACCAATCGGCGTTGAACAACATCGCGTCACTCCCGCCCCCGGTCAACGGATGATGGCCGAAAGACATCGGGATCTTGTTACCCCCTCCTGCGTACACTCCACGCGGACAGGGACCAATCACACACGTCTCACAAGAGATGAAGAGGCACAATCCTTCACTACGTCATCAAACGGAGCCGGAAGCGGAAGGGAACACCGTCGACGAAAGGTTGCGGAACCTTGTCTGCAAGACGAATACCGGCCTCCACGGAATCTTCATCTCCGCAGGCAGGAGCCCTGGGCGAGCCTGGCCGCCCGCCGATCCTCGCGGAATCTCCGAATGGGTGGCTACGGTTGTGCTAGCCTCACCAACAGCTCGAAGGAGAGCGATCAGAAACGGGGGATGATCGTGCCACGGGGGCGTGTACTCGTTATCGGGGACAGCATTCGATTAGTTTCCAAAGCGAAATCAGCCGGCGTAGACGTCGTCTATATGCAGAAGCCGTCGCAATTCGATCCGGCGTTGATTCCGTACTGCCGGCAGCTCGTTCTGGTGGATTACCAGCATGTGCCCAGTGCTGTCGCGATGGCCACCGCGCTGCATCGGATCGCACCGATCACGAGGATCGTCACACAGACCGAGGCGGCACAGCTGGTGGCCGGTCATCTGACCGACGTCCTGGGGATTCCCGGCACCTCGGAACGCTGTGCCCGGCTGCTGCACGACAAGTCCGCGATGCGGGCCCTGTTGAACGAGAAGGGCATCGGGGCCGTTCCCTACGCGGTCAATCCCACCCAGGAGCAGCTCCGCGCATTCGTCGCCGCGCACGGGGCGTCCATCGTCAAACCGACCAAGGGCTCGGGCAGCCTCGGAGTGCGCCGGATCGAGTCGGTCGAGAACGTCGACGAGGTATGGGCCTGGTGTCAGTCGTTCGAGCTCGGTGAGTTCCAGGTCGAGAAGCTTCTGGTCGGCCCCGAGCTGAGCGTGGAGGCTTTCTCCGAGTCGGGCCGGCACACGATCATCGCGGTGACCGCCAAGGACACCGGGGGCGGCACCGTGGAACTCGGACACGTCATCCCGGCACCCTTGACGGAGGAGCAGTTCGACCGGATCCGCGAGGTGACGGTACGGCTGCTCGACGCGGTCGGCCTCGAGGACGGCCCGTCGCACACGGAGATCATCCTCACCGCCGAGGGACCGCGGATCGTCGAGTCGCACACCCGCCGCGGAGGCGACCGGATCAACGATCTCGTCAGGATGGTGTACGGGGTCGACATGGAGGAGGCCGCCTATCGCCTCGTCGGCGAGGGCGCCCCGCTCGACGGTCATCTGCATCCCGCCCGCGGCGCGGCCGCCATCCGTTTCCTGACCGCGGCCCCGGGGGTCGTCACCTCCGTCACCGGCGTGGACAAGGCGCAGGCCGTCGACGGAGTGGTCGAGGTGTCGGTGAGTGTGGAGGCGGGTTCGGTGGTGCCCGAGCTCCGCTGGTCGGACGACCGCTGCGGGCATGTCATCGTCCACGCCGACGACGCCGACACGGCCGCCCGGCTGGCCCGCACGGCCGCCGACCACGTCTCGATCAGCACTGAGCCCGTCACGGACGACTGTTCGGGTGCGCACACGGCGCCGGACACCCTGAGTTCGGTCCTGCGCCCGTACGACGAGGTGTTCGACCCGTTCCACGAGACGACCGCTTCCTAGCCGCGGTCCGGGTCCGGTCCGCCCTGCCGGGCCCACGGCATCAGTCCCCTGTCGTCGCAAGAACCGGAAAACCCGGGCTCGTCGGCGTGCCGGGACACGGACAGCGACGCCCCACCCGGCCTACCGGACAGGGCACGGCCCAAAGCCGTGTCCGGAGCATCCGGGTGCCCCGGATCTCCCGCGGCGGGGCGCCGATCCCTTGCAGCTCCAGCACATCCCAGCGCACCCCCATCGCCCGTGCAGAGCACGGCACATCAACGGTCAGGTTTCGTTCCACGTTTGGAGTGCGGTATGGCCGGGGAACCGGACACAGGCGCAAGCATGCTCTCGTACACCCAGGAAAGCCTCTGGCTCTTCCATGAACTCGCCGGCTCCGACGAGCCCGCGTACAACGAATCGGTGGCCTTCGAAACATCCGGCGACCTCGATCCGGACGCGTTGTGCCGCGCCATCCGGGCCACCGTCCTGCGGCACGACGCACTCCGCACGACGTTCCACGAGACCCCCGACGGGCCGCGGGCCACGGTGCACCCCGTCGACGACACCCTCGCGGACAGTACGGCCGTGGTCGACCTGCGCACCCTGCCCGCCGCCGAGGCCCGTCTGAGGGCGGAGGAGGTGCTCGCCGAGCACCACCGGCGGCCGTTCGACCTGGGCACGGCTCCCCTGCTGCGGGCGGTCGTGGCGGCGCTGCCCGGCGGCCTCTGGCTTCTCGGCCTGACGGCTCACCACATCGTCATCGACGACTGGAGCCTCCGCCTGGTCCTGGACGAGATCGCGGAGAACTACCGCACCCTGGTGGCCACCGGACGCCTGCCGCAGCGGCCCGTCTCCGGTGCCGCGTTCCGTGCCTTCGTCGCGGAGAGCCGGTCGGAGGCCGCGGCCGAGAAGCAGGCGGCCGCCGTCGAGCGCTGGCGCCGGTCGCTGGCCGATGCCCCGGAACTGCTCGGCATGCCGCTGGACCGCCCACGACCCGCGGTGCAGACCTTCCGCGGCGACAGCACGGTCATCACCGTGCCCGGCGCGGACGTCGAACCGCTGCTGAAGGAATGCGCCCGCAGCTGCCGCAGCACCGCGTTCCCGGTGTTCCTCGCCGCCTATGCGCTGCTGCTGCACCGCTACACCCGTCAGGAGGGTTTCGTCATCGGCACCACGGTGCTGAACAGGCCGGGCGCCGATGACCTGGAACAGGTCGGCTGCTACGTCAACACCCTGCCCCTGTTCGTGCCGGTGGACCCGGACGACACCTTCCGCACCGTGCTGTCCGGCGCCCAGAAGGCCGCCGAGCGTCTGCTGGACGACGGCGACGCGCCGTATCCGAAGATCGTCGAGGCGCTCGGGGCCAGGCGGGCACAGAACCACAACCCGGTCTTCCAGACCATGCTCACACTGCTCGACGGCCGTCCCTCGCTCGACCTCGGACCGGAACTGGTCTGCCGGTACCACCCCGTCCGCCGGACCGCCGCCAAGTTCGACCTGATGCTGTACGTCAACCGGGCCGACGACACGTACGAGTTCGAGCTCGAGTTCAACACGGACCTGTTCACCCGGGACACCGCGGAGCGGATCCTGCGCAACTACGCGCGGCTGCTGGCCTCGCTGGCCGACGCCGGCGTCGACGCACCGGTGGGCACGGTGCCGATGATCCGCGACGAGGAGCGGGAGCTGATCCTCGGCGACTGGAACGACACGCGGGTCGCCCACCCGGACGGTACGGTCGTCGACGTCATCGAGGAGCAGGTCCGGCGCAGCCCCGGCAGTCTGGCCGTCGAGTTCGAGGGCACGACGTACACGTACGACGAGCTGAACCGGCGGGCCAACCAGGTGGCGCACCGCATCCGCGCCCTCCTGAAGGAGACCGGGGCCGGTCCCTTCGTCGGGGTGTTCATGGAGCGCTCCGCGGAGATGGTGATCGCGCTGCTCGCCATCGTCAAGGCGGGCTACGCGTACGTGCCCATCGACCCCGAATACCCGGCCGCCCGGATCGAGTTCATGATCCAGGACGCCGATGTCCCGCTGATCCTCACCCAGGAGCACCACCGCCACACCCTCGACGGCACCACCGCCCGGCTCCTCGTCCTCCCCGACGAGTCCCTGGACCGCGAGGACGACACCGATCCCGTCCGCGACCTGGAGCCCGGCTCCCCCGTGTACATGATCTACACCTCCGGGTCCACGGGGCGGCCCAAGGGCGTGATCAACCGTCATGACGCGCTGGCCAACCGGCTCCACTGGATGCAGTCCGCCTTCCCGCTGACCGGCGGTGCCGGAGGGGACCGGGTGCTCCAGAAGACCCCGTACAGCTTCGACGTCTCGGTGTGGGAGTTCTTCTGGCCACTGATGACCGGGGCCGCCATCGTCGTGGCCCGGCCCGGCGGACACCGCGACCCCGACTGCCTCAAGGAGGTCATCCGGTCCCGGGCCGTCACGACCGTGCACTTCGTCCCCTCGATGCTGAACGTGTTCCTGGAGGCGGAGGAACTCGCCCAGTACTGCGGCTCGCTCAAGCGGGTCGTCTGCAGCGGCGAGGCACTCCCCCGCAAGACCATCGAGGTCTTCTCCGCCACGCTCCCCTTCTGCGAACTGCACAACCTGTACGGCCCGACCGAGGCCGCGATCGACGTCTCGCACTGGCCCTGCCGGACCGACTACCCGGGAGATCTCGTCCCCATCGGCAGGCCCATCCACAATGTGCGGCTGTACGTCCTGGACCGGAACCTGCAGCTTCAGCCGATCGGCGTTCCCGGGGAGCTGTGCATCGGCGGCGTCGCCGTGGCGACCGGGTACCACCGGCGCGACGACCTCAACGCCAAGGTGTTCCTCTCCGACCCCTACGGGACGGCTCCGGGAGCCCGTCTCTACCGCACCGGCGACCTGGCCCGCTTCCTGCCGGACGGTCAGATCCAGTACCTGGGACGCATCGACAACCAGGTCAAACTGCGCGGTCTGCGGATCGAGCCCGACGAGATCGCCGCGGTCATGCGCGACCTGCCCCACGTCCAGGACGCGGCCGTCGTCGTGGACACCTCCGGTCCCACGCAGGCGCTGGCCGCCTATGTCGTGAGCACCGCGTTCGACCCCGACGACCTGCGGGCCCGGCTGCACAAGCTGCTGCCCGAGTTCCTCGTCCCGCAGTACATCGTCGAGGTCCCGCAGCTGCCCACCACTCCCAACGGCAAGCTGGACCGGCGTGCCCTGCCCTCACCGGCGGCCCACGCGGCCCCGGCCGACCGGGCCGGCCGCCCGCCCGCCACGGCCGCCGAGCGGGACGTGGCCCATGCCTGGCAGGAGGTCCTCGGGCTCCGGGCGCCGGTCGGCGCGGACAGCAACTTCTTCGCCCTCGGCGGGGACTCGATCATGGCGTTGCGCGTCAGTTCCCGGCTGCGCGCGGCCGGATACGCGGTCAATCTGCGCGATGTGTTCACCCACACCACGGTCGCGGAGCTCGCCGCCTCGCTGAGGCGCGGGGACCCGGCGTCGCCCGAGCCGGCCGCCACCGAGGCGTTCGGCCTGCTGACGGACGACGACAAGGCGGCGCTCCCCGCGGAGGCGGAGGACGCCTGGCCGCTGACGAAGCTCCAGTCGGGCATGATCTACCACTCGCTGCTCGACGAGGACTCCCCCGTCTACCACGACATCTTCGACTACGAGTTCACCGGTGTGGCCGATCCGGCCGACCTGGCCCGCGCCGTGCGTCAGACCGTGGCACACCACGCCCAGCTGCGCTCCTGCTTCGACCTGGAGCGCTACAGCGAGCCGCTCCAGGTCGTGCTCCGCCCGGACGCGCCCGGCGCCGCGCCGTCCCTGGAGGTCGTGGACCTCACCAATCTGCCCTCCGACGCACAGGACCGGGCGATCGAGGAGTGGATCGACGCCGAGAAGCGCCGCCCGCTGGACCTCGCCAGGCCGCCCCTGCGCTTTTGCGCCCACGTCCGGGGCAAC
Organism: Streptomyces thermoalcalitolerans; assembly: GCF_039525155.1. Lineage (NCBI taxonomy): Bacteria > Bacillati > Actinomycetota > Actinomycetes > Kitasatosporales > Streptomycetaceae > Streptomyces > Streptomyces thermoalcalitolerans. Next base: position 122,219 of record NZ_BAAAHG010000001.1, read on the forward strand.
GGCCGTGTCAACCTGGCGTTCTCCTTCCACCACCTGATCCTGGACGGGTGGAGCGTCGCCCTGGTCGTCGAGGAGATCCGGCGCCGCTGCGCCGGGCTCCCGGCCGGCCGGACGGCGGGCGCCGCCCCGGAACCCCGCTACGGCACCTATGTGGCGCTGGAGCGCGAGAGCGCCGGGCGCCCGGCGGAGCAGGAGGCCTGGCGCGGGCTGCTCGACGGCTTCTCCCCGACGCTGCTGGCGGACCGCCTCGGCTCCACGGCGCCGGGGACGATCGAGACCGCGGTGCTGGAGCGGGTCGTTCCGGCGGAGCTGGAGGAGCGGCTGCGGCTGCGCGCCGCGGCCCTCGGGCTCCCGCTCAAGTCGCTCTATCTGGCCGCGCACTGTGCGGCCCTGGCGGCCCTGACCGGCAGGTCGCGCGTGATCACCGGGCTGGTCGGCAACGGCCGTCCGGACGTGCCCGGCGGCAGCGAGATGGTCGGCCTGTTCCTGAACACCCTCCCGCTGCCCGTCGAGGTGCGCGAGGCGGACGACGCCAAGCTGCCGGTCTCGGTCTTCGAGCGCGAGCGGGAACTCGTCCCGCTCCAGCGGCTCCCCCTCGCCGACATCGAGCGGCAGCGGGGCGGGGCGCTCTTCGACGTGGTCTTCAACTACACCGACTTCCACTCCTACGCGGCGGCCGGTGACACCGACGCCGCCACGCGGGGCACGGTGTCGATCGAGAGCGCCCGGTACTTCGAGGTCACCAGCTTCCCGATGACCGTCCATGTGCACCGGGACCACTTCGCCGGCGCGACGCAGCTCGCCGTGTCCCACGACCGGGGGCGGATCACGGCCTCCACCGTGGAGCAGTTCCTGGGCGAACTCCTCGCCGCCCTGGAACGGTACGCGGGAGAAGAAGCCTCCGACGGCGGCCGGGACGCCGCGGAGCGTGCCGTCGCCGCGGTCATCGCGAAGGCGGTCGGCCGCGAGACGCTCGGGGCGGAGGAGAACTACCTCGACGCCGGCGTGGACTCGATCAGCTCCATCCGCATCCTCGCCAAGCTGCGCAAGCAGTTCCCCGGTGCCGCACTGCGCGACGTGATGGAGGCACGCACGGTCCGGGCCCTGGTCCGCAGGCTGGCAACGCGGACGCCCGAGTCCGGGACCACGGAGTCGACGGGCAGCACCGGGGAATCCCCGGACACCTCGCCCGACGGGCTTCCCCCGGGAGTCGTCGACGCCTATCCCCTCACCGCCACCCAGCTCCGGATGATCCAGGCGACGCGGCGGGACCCCGCCCAGTCCGCCTACCACGACGTCTTCGCCTACTCCGTCGCGCTGCCGCTCGACGCCTCCCGGCTGCGCGCCGCGCTGCGGCGGATGATCGCGTCCTGCGAGACGCTGCGCGCCGCCGTCGACCTGGCGTCCCCCGTTCCCCGGCAGCTCGTGTACGCCTCGGTCGAGCCCGATCTCACCGTGGTCGACGCCGTGGACGACCCCGCGGCGGCCGACGAGTGGTTCGAGCAGGAACGCGGTTCGGGCTTCCGCTGGGAGCGGCCCGGCCTCATCAGGTTCGCGGCGCACCGCACCGCGGCGGACCGCTTCGTGCTCTCGCTGAGCTTCCATCACGCGGTCATCGACGGCTGGAGCCTCTCCCTCCTCGTCCGGGACCTCCTCCTGTCGTACGCCTCGGACATCGGCGCATCCGGCGCCTCCACCGCCGGTGCCGCAGCAGGAGGCGAGACCGGGCCTGCCCCCTCCGGCGCCAGGGCCGGCTCCTTCCGCGACTACGTCATGGCCGAGACGGCCGCCCGCTCCTCCGCCGAGTCGCGGGCGTTCTGGCACGACGTCCTCGCGGGCCACCCCGGGGCATGGCAGCCCCGCTGCCCGTCCGACGGCGGCTCCCGCTGGGCCGAGGCGACCGTCGTCCTCCCGCCCGACCGGGAGGCCCGGCTGCGCGAGGTCGCGCGTCGCACCGGGCACCCGCTCAAGCACCTCCTGCTCGCCGCGCATCTGCGGGTGCTGGCCCTGGCCACGGGCGAGCCCGACGTGCTGACCGGGGTGTTCACCCACGGCCGCCCCGAGACCGACGACGCGCAGGAACTGGTCGGGATGTTCCTCAACTTCCAGCCGCACCGGGTCCGGATCGAGGACCAGACATGGCCCCAGCTCATCGAGCAGGTGTTCCGGTTCGAGATGCGTGCGCTCGCCCACCGCCGCTGCGCCGCGGCCGGCGACGGCCCGGACGAATGGCCCCGCTACTCCGCGCTGTTCAACTACACGGACTTCCCCGCGTATGCGGACGCAGTCCACTCCGGCGGGCACCTCACCGGTGTCCGGTGGTTCGAGCACACCGACGCGCCGTTCCTCGCGACCGTGGGCCGTGACCCGAACCGTTCCACGCTGGAGATCACCCTCAACGCCGACGGCAGGCTCCTGCCGCAGGGCGTGGTGGACGACCTGGCGCGCCTGTACGAGGCCGTCCTGGCGCAGATCGCCGAGAACCCCGACGGCTCCGTCCGCGACACCACCGACCGGATCACGACGTGTGTGGACGCCCTCGCCCACGCCGGAACCCGTCCGCTCGAACAGAGCCCGTCCGCCTGACCGAAGCCCGCCCGCCCGAACGGAACCCGTCCATCCGAAAGGGAACAGAGAACCTTCGTGAAGACCTTCCGAAATCCCCGGGGGATCGCGGCACCGCTCGCCACGTACTCGCATCAGGCCGAGATCACCGGTCCGGTCCGGTGGCTCGTGCTCTCCGGCCAGATCGGCATGACCCCCGCCGGTGAGATCCCCGAGGACCCGATCGAGCAGCTCGGCATCGCGCTGGACAACCTCACGGCCAATCTCGAGGCGGCCGGGATGCGCCAGGAGGACCTGGTCAAGCTGACGTTCTGCTTCGCCGGCGAGGTCGACCTCCAGCGCCGGCGCCGGCTGCTGAGCGAGTGGCTGGGCGATCTGCGCCCCTGCATGACCGTCATGACGGTGGCCGCACTGGCCACCCCCGCGCTGCGCGTCGAGGTCGAGGCGCTCGCCTGCACCGAGGACAACCCGGCGCCACAGGACAACCCGGCGCCACAGGACATCCCGGCGTCACAGAGGAGGGAACAGCAGTGATTGCCCAGACCGCCCTGGAGGGCGTGCACACCTTCGAGCAGCCGGACGGCTATGTCACGCACTACCGGCTCTGGGGCGCCGAGAGCGCCGCGGACCTCGTGGTGATGCTGCACGGCGGCATGAGTCACGCGGGCTGGCAGGCACCGCTCGGCACCCGGCTCGCCGGACTCGGCGACGACATCGCCTTCCTCGCCGTCGACCTGCGCGGCTCGGGACTCAACGCAGGCCGCGGCCACATCCCGAACGGCGACCTGGCCGTCCAGGACATCGCGCTGCTGCTGCGCGGCCTCAAGGAGGCCCGTCCCGGCGCCCGTGTCCATCTGGCCGGCTGGTGCTTCGGCGCCCAGGTGGCGACGGTCGTCGCGGCCGAACTCGCCGACCGCGGGATCCTCACGAGCCTGCTCATGGTCTGCCCCGGCTTCTTCTTCAACGACCGCTACTCCGACGTGCTGGACCGCTCGATCGACGCCGCCCTGGGGGTCGTCGAGGAGCTCGGCATCACCGTCGAGCCGACGCGTCCCTTCATCAGGGTGCCGCTGCGTCCGGCCGACTTCACCGACCGTGCGGAGTGGCTCGCGGCCATCGAGGACGACAAGCTGAAGCTCTCCCATGTGACGGTCGGCACGATCGACTCCTGGGAGGCCATCGCCGTCAAGTCGGAGACGGACTACGGGCGCATCGGGTCGCTGCCGGTACGGGCGGTGTTCGGCACCCGGGACAGGCTGGTCGACAACGACCGCGTGCGCGCCTTCCTCCGGAGCCGTCCCGACCTGGAGACGCACGACCTCGACGCCGGTCATGCCGTCCACTTCGAGGAGACGGACGCCCTCGCACGCCTGGTCGCGGGCTTCGTGGCCGAGTCGAAGCGATGACCTCGGGAATCGCGCGCTACCGCACGGTCCTGTCGGTCCCGGGAGCGTGGGGGTTCTTCCTTCCCGGCATGCTCGCCAGGTTCCCGCTGGGCATGACCGGTCTCAGCATCCTGCTCTTCGTCTCCGCGACACGGGACGACTACGGCACCGCGGGTGCGCTGTCGGCCGTCTCCGCGGTCGGGTACGCGGTGGCCGCGCCTCAACTGGCGCGCGTGGCCGACCGGGTGGGGCAGTACAAGGTCCTGCTCTGCTGCGCGGCGCTGTGCGCGGCCGGCGGCGGCGCGTTCGTCGTGAGCACGTTGAACGACGGGACACCGCTGTGGGTCCTGTTCGTCACGGCGGCGCTGACGGGTGCGGCGACCCCCGCGTTCGGCTCGATGGTGCGGGCACGCTGGAGCGGGCTGCTGGAGGGCTCGTCCCTGAAGGGGACGGCCTTCGCCCTGGAGTCCCTGGTCGACGAGATCGTCTTCATCGTCGGCCCGGTCGTCGCCACCTCGCTCGCCGTCGGGGTGAGCCCGGCCGCGGGCCTCGTCTGCGCGCTGGCCCTGGTGTGCGGCGGCAGTGTCCTGCTCTCGCTCAGCCGGCGCACGGAGCCGCAGCGCAAGCCCGGCCCCAGGGCCGGGAAGAGCGCCCTGTTCCTGGGACCGGTGGCCCTCGTGGGGGCGCTGAACCTGTGCTTCGGCGGCATGTGGGGCTCGATCGACGTGGCCACCGTGGCGTTCTCCGACGAGAAGCACCAGCCCTTCATGGCAGGGGTCCTGCTGGGGATCTACGCGATCGGCAGTTCCGTGGCGGGAGTGGCGTACGGGGCGCGGGAGTGGTCGGCTCCGCTGCCGCGGATCCTGTGGGTCTCGGCTTTGATCATGGCGGCCGGGATCCTGCCGATGCTCGTGGTCCACCACGTCGCCGGAGCCGGTCTTGTGCTTCTGCTGGCGGGGGCGAGCTCCAGTCCCGCCATGATCGTCGCCATGATGCTGGTCGTGGACGGCGTGCCCGCCTCCCACCGCACGGAGGCGCTGGCCTGGCAGTCCACGGCTCTCTGGCTCGGGGTGTCCATCGGCTCCTCGATGAGCGGCCACCTCGTGGACTTCCAGGGCTCGCAGGCCGCCTACGCCTTCGCGGCCCTCTGCGGCGGCGCCGGCTTCCTGGTCGCCCTGGCCGGCGGCCGGCGGCTGCGGCCGGCACCGGCCGAACCCGCGGATGCCCCGGCCCCTGATGACCGTCCGAATCTCCCTACTGAGTCAGGTACGCGATGACTTCCCTCAGCATCACCCGTCCTCCTGCCCCTGCCGCCTCTCTCCCCTGGGTGGCCGACCGGATCGCCGCGACGGCCGAGCACCCGGACCCGGCGGTCCGCGAGCGCGTCGCCCTGCGGACCGCCGACACGACCGTCACCTACGCCGAGTTGTGGGAGCGTGTGCAGAAGGCCGCCGGCGAGTTGTCGGCACTCGGAGTCGGCGTCGGTGACGTCGTCGGGCTGAGGCTGCCCTCCGGCCCCGGCGCGGTCGTCGCCATGCTGGCGTGCTGGCACGCCGGCGCCGCCTTCCTGCCCATGGACGCCGCCGCCCCCGATGTGTACCGCGACCGGCTGCTGAGCCGTTCGGGCGCCCGGGCCGTCGTCGAGGCCGACGGCCCCCGGGCACTCGCGGACACGGTCTCCTCCCCGCGTGCGGTGACCGGCGGCCCCCAGGACCGGGCGGCCTATGTCATCTACACCTCGGGGTCGACCGGCACCCCCAAGGGAGTGCTCGTCGGCCAGGACGCCCTCGCCGACCACACCGCCGGCATCGGCGACCTCCTCGAACTGCGCGACACCGACACCGTGCTCCAGTTCGCGGGGCTCGGCTTCGACGTCGCCCAGGAGGAGATCTGGCCGACCCTCGCCGTCGGCGGCACGGTGGCCTTCCTGGACTCCGCCGACCGCGCCCTGAGCCCGGCGGAGCTCGCCCGCCGGGTGCGCGACCTGGGGGTGTCGGTGCTCCAGCTCCCCACCGCCTACTGGCGTCTGGTCTGCGCCCAGATGCAGGGAGCGCGGGGCGCCGGCCTCTCCTTCGACGGCGTGCGCACCGTCGTGATCGGCGGCGAGGGGGCGAGCACGAAGGACGTCCATGTGCACCGGAGCGGACCGCTGGGCCACTGCACGCTGGTCAACGGCTATGGGCCGACCGAGACGGTGGTGACCTGCACGGCCTTCGTCCTGCGGGCGAACGAGCCCGTCCCGGCCACGGCCGGGCTGCCCATCGGCGGCCCGGTGGGCGACCGCCGGCTCTACGTCCTCGACACCGACCGGCGTCCGGTCGAGGACGGAAGCCCCGGTGAGCTCTGGGTCGGCGGGAGTCCGCTCGCCCACGGGTACCTCGGCGACCCGGAGCGCACGGCCGAGCGCTTCCGCCCCGACCCGTTCGCCGCGACGGCCGGTGCGCGGATGTACCGCACCGGCGATCTGGTCGTACGCCACCGGGATGGCGCGCTGGAGTTCCTCGGCCGCCTCGACAACCAGGTCAAGGTCCGCGGCTACCGGATCGAACTCGACGAAGTGGACCGGCACTTGATCGCCACACCGGGCGTCACCGCGGCCGCCGCGGTGGCCCTGGACGACGGGACCGGGACCGGCGGGCGCGTCCTGGCCGCCGCGCTCTCGGTGACCGCGGACGGCCCGACGGCCGAGCAGATCCGCGAGGATCTGCGCACACGCCTGCCCTCCCACCTGGTCCCCGGCCTGATACGGGTCCGCGACGCGCTTCCGCTGACCACCTCCGGCAAGATCGACCGCCGTGCCGTGGCAGCGATGCTCGCGGAGGAGTACGCGGGACCCGCGCCGAAGACCACGGCTCAGGAAGCCCCCGCACCCGCGGACGACGCACCCACGCCCGCTGCGACGCCCGCGGCCGGTGCCGGCACCACGGACAAGGCCGGCACGGCGGACGGGGCCGGCACGACGGACGAGGCCGCGGAACTCACTTTGCTCCTCGACCTGGTCCGCACCCTGCTCCGCGCCCCCGACTTCGGCCCCGACGACGACTTCCTGGCCCACGGCGGGGACTCGCTCGTCGCCCTCCGGGTGAGCGGCGCGCTGCGCGAACGCGGGTGGCGCCTGCGGCCGTCGGACCTCCTGACGGCGGGTGACGCACGGTCCGTGGCGACCCGCATCGTGCCGTGCTGAAGGGGAGCGCCGCGCTGAAGGAGAACGAAGGAGAACGAAGGAGAACAAGGAGAGCACGGTGCCGGGGCGACGGGAAGCGACGAGCGGCGACAAGCAGCGCCGCGCGACCGGCCGAAAGGCATGCAGCCGAAAGGCACGCAGCACAACCGCACCGCACAGCACACCGGCCGGCATACCGAGGAAGAGCTCCGAGGGATCTGAGGGAGAGGTCTTATGACAGCCGTATCCGTCCATGACCAGTTGACGGCCTGGATCGAGAGCGAGGAGTTCTCCTGCCTGGGGGCCAAGTCGGCCCTGCACCGCGGGAGCCTGCGCCAAGCCCATGTGGGGGTCATGGGCACCGAGAGCGCGACGACCGCGCTCCACGGCGCCCTCACCGAGTTCGTCTCGCGCGACCTCCACCCCGAGCAGAACTTCGCCACCCTCGTCGCCGTCTTCGAGGGCCCGCTGGGGCTTTCGGAGCCCGAGTTCCACACCCTGCTGTGGAAGCAGCTGTCCGCTCTGCACGCCTTCGACGCCGACCGCGGCTTCGCCTGGGCGGAGGGCGCGGACCCGGATCCGGACTCCCCGAGGTTCGGCTTCAGTGTGGCCGGACACCCGTTCTTCGTCGTGGGCCTGCACGAGAACGCGTCGAGGATCACCCGGCGCTTCCCGTACCCGGCGATGGCGTTCAACTCGCACCACCAGTTCCGCCGGCTGGTGGAGAACGGCGTCTACGCAAAGCTCCAGCACCGCATCCGTGAGCGCGAGATGCGCCTGCAGGGCTCCATCAACCCGAACCTCGCCGAATTCGGCGAGGCGTCCGAGGCGCGTCAGTACTCGGGGATGCCGACGGACGAGCAGTGGCGCTGCCCCTTCGCTCCCCGGACCACCACTCCTCGGACCCCATCGGCCGCGGGCTCCGAGACGACAACACGCCGGTCCGACGCGTGAACGGCTCGCACGACTCGCACGGCCCGCACGGCTCCGTGCTCAGCGTCAACGTCGGCCGGGCCCGCCCGGTGCCCTGCACGGACGCCCCGAGCGGCACGACGGGGATCGACAAGCGGCCGGTGGACGGGCCGGTCCGGGTGGCCCCGGCAGGGCCACCCGGCCTCGCGGGCAGCGGAGTCAGCGGCGACACGGTGTGCGACCTGCGGTTCCACGGCGGCGCCGACCGCGCCGTGTACGCCTTCGCCCGGGAGGACCTGGACGACTGGCAGCGGGAGCTGAACCGGACGCCGGCCAACGGCTCCTTCGGCGAGAACCTGACCACCCTGGGCCTGGACCTCCGCCACGCGCTGATCGGAGAACGCTGGCGGGTCGGCCCCGACGCCGTCCTGGAGGTGACCGGCGGACGCATCCCCTGCCGCACCTTCGCCGGCTGGCTCGGCGAGAAGGGCTGGGTACGCCGCTTCACCCGCGCCGCGTCCCCCGGAGCGATGCTCCGCGTCCTCGAGGCGGGCGACGTCAGCGCGGGCGACCGCATCACCGTCGTGCACCGCCCGGACCACGACGTGACCGTGTCCCGCCTGTTCCGCGCGGTGACCACGGAACGGGAGACGCTGCCCGACGTCCTCGTGGCCGCCCCCTGGATGGAACGCGAACAACTGGAGATCGCCCAGCAGTACACCGCCAAGTACGCCGCGGGCAACGGCCGGTAGCCGCTTCCCCTGTCCTTGGTCTCCCTGTGCCCCGAGCTCCCCGCGTCCGGGTCCCTGCGCCCCTGGGCCACATCCGCCGAGACGGTGAAGGCCGGCGGCCCGTGCCGAGCGGCGTCCACGGGGCCGCGGCTGTGGAGAAACTCGGTCTCCAGGGCGTCCAGGACATGCGCCTCCGGGTCTTCACCGCGCCGGCACCGGACCGCCGGGGTACCGGGACCGCCCGCTCACCGGCCTCGTGTTCCGGGGCCGAGCCGTTCCCCCAAGCCGTTCCCCCGAGTCGTTCCCCTGGGCCTTTTCCCCGAGCCGGGGCACAGCCGGTCGTCCAGTTGGCTTCCACTGCCGCTGGAGCGGCACCTCCGACACTCGCGGCGACACCTCGGAAAGGGCACTTCATGTCGGACTCAGACATTGTCAGGACGCGTCATGCCATCGATGTGGCAGCCGAACCCAAGACTGTGTACGAGCTGATCGCGGCGGCGGAGAACTGGCCGCACATCTTCCCTCCCACCGTGCACGTGGAGAGGCTCGACGGGGACGGCCGGTCGGAGCGGCTGCGGATCTGGGCGTTCGCGCATGGGGAGGTGCGGTCATGGACCTCCCGCCGCACCCTCGATCCGAGCTCGCTGCGGGTGACATTCCGTCAGGAGATCTCGTCCGCGCCGGTCGCCTCGATGGGTGGCGAGTGGATCGTCGAGGCCGCGCCGGGCGGCAGCAGCGTCGTACTGCTGCACGACTTCACCGTCATCGACAACAACGCAGCGGCCCGCGAGTGGGTGGAACGCGCGGTCGACGACAACAGCGGCTCCGAGCTGGCCGCGCTGAAGGCAGCGGCCGAGTCCCTGGCGGTGGAGCCGAGGGTGCTGCTGTCGTTCGCCGACCATGTCGACATCCCGGGCCCGAAGCGGACGGTGTACGACTTCCTGTGGCGGGCCGACCTGTGGGAAGAGCGGCTTCCGCATGTGAGCCGGCTCGTGCTGACCGAGCCCGGCGAGGACCTGCAGACGGTGGAGATGGACACCCTCGCCTCCGACGGTTCGGTGCACACGACGAAGTCGGTACGGGTCGGTTTCGCGCCGGACCGGCTTGTGTACAAGCAGACCGAGACACCGCCGCTGATGGCCGCCCACACGGGTCGCTGGACCATCGAGGAAATCGAGCAGGGGGTGCGTGCCACCTCGCACCACACGGTCGTCCTGCGCCCCGACCGGGTACGGGAGCTGCTGGGTCCGGACGCCACCCTCGACACGGCCCGCGACCTCGTACGCACATCCCTCGGCAGGAACAGCACGGCCACCCTCATGCTGGCCAAGCAGGCCGCGGAACGAGCCCTGTCCCGCTGACGCCGGGCGAACCGGGAAGGCGGGGCCCCGGAGGTCCGGGGCCCCGCCTTCGGTGTTCTCGTTCAGCTTCCCGACAGGGCCGCGTTGACCAGGTCGACGAAGGCCCGGGGAGTCTCGGCGCCGTCGAGGACCTCGTCGGGGAGAGCGACCCCGTAGTCACGGGCGATCCGGCCGGCCACTTCCAGCAGAGCGAGGGAGTCGTAGCCGAGGTCCGTGAACGGCAGGTCGGCGATGTCCCCGCTCAGATCGACCGCCTCGTCCTCGCCGGCCGACTCGCGCAGGATGCGGGTGAAGTCGTCGATGCTCAGCGCCGTGGCTCCGTTCGTGCTCATGGTGGTTTCCTTTCCCTGGGTGCGTACTCGTCGATGGGGGTGTGCCGGTCGTTACCGGTGGTGCGCGCGGCCCCGTGCCTTTGGAGCCGGGTGGTTCAGTTCGTGCTCGTGACGACCGCGGCCGCGTTGAATCCGCCCTCGCCGCGGGCCAGGACCAACGCCGCGTCACCGGTGAGCGGACGCGCCTCGCCCATCACCAGGTCCACCGGGCAGTCCGCGGCCAGCGAGGTGACGTGCGCGGTCGGCGGGACACTGCCGTCGCGCAGGGTGAGCAGCGCGGAGGCCAGGTCGAGCGCCGCCCCGCCCGCGTAGAGGCGGCCGGTTTGCGCCTTCGGTGCGGCGACCCGCACTCCGCGGGCACCGAACACCGCGGCAAGCGCGGCCGCTTCGGCACGGTCCGCCTCGGGGACGCCGGCCGCGTCCGCGAAGACGACGTCGATGGCCTCGGGGGCGCGATCCGCGTCGGCGAGGGCGTCGCGGATCGCGCGTTCCAGGCCGTCGGCCCCGGGGTCGCGCGGATCGGGGTCGAACGTGGCCGCGTACCCGGCGAGTTCGCCGTACACGCGGGCGCCGCGCTCCGCGGCGGACGCCGGGTCCTCCAGGACCAGGTACGCCCCGCCCTCGCCCGGGACATGGCCCGACGCGGCCTCGTCGAAGGGCAGGTATGCGCGGTCGGGGCGTTCCTCGGTGCTGAGCCGGCCGGAGGCGAGCTGTCCCACGAGGCCGAGCGGGCACAAGGCGCCGTCGACGCCGCCCGCGAGCATCACCTTCGCGCCCTTGCGGATCTGCCGCCGTGCGTGCCCGATCGCGTCGAGCCCGCCGGCCTGCTCGGTGACGACGGCGCTGCTCGGGCCCTTCAGCCCGTGCCGGATGGAGATCTGACCGGTGTTGACGGCATAGAACCAGGCGAAGGACTGGTACGCGCTGACGAACTGGCCGCCCTTGCTCCACAGGTTCTCCAGTTCGCGCTGGCCGAATTCGAAACCGCCCATCGACGCGGCCGAGGCGACGCCCGCCTCGTACGGAGACAGTCCGGTGAGGTCGAGGCCGCTGTCCTTCAAGGCCTCGTCCGCCGCGTACAGGGCGAGCCGGGTCATGTGGTCGGTCTGCGGCAGCAGCCGGCTCGGGATGTGCTCGGCGGCCTCGAAGCCGGGCACCTCACCGGCGAGCCGCACCGGGTAACGGGAGGCGTCGAAACGGGTGATCTCCGCAATGCCGTTCGCGCCCTCGACGATGGCCGACCAGTACGCATCGACGCCCAGCCCGGTGGGAGCGGCGACGCCGATGCCGGTGATCACGGGACGAGTCGCGGCAGCAGTCACGCGGCGCTCCTTTCGGGGCGGGCGAGGACGACGGCGCTCTGGAAGCCGCCGAAGCCGCTGCCGACGCTGAGGACGGAGTCGACCCGGGCCTCACGCGCGGTCAGGGGGACGTAGTCGAGATCGCACAGCGGATCGGGCTCGTGCAGGTTCGCCGTCGGCGGGATCAGGCCGTGCTCCATCGCGAGGACGCATGCGACGAGTTCCAGCGCGCCGATCGCGCCGAGCGAGTGACCGATCATCGATTTGATGGAGCTGACGGGCACGCGGTAGGCGTGCTCGCCGAGCGACGTCTTGAACGCGGCGGTCTCGTGCCGGTCGTTCTGCTTGGTGCTGGAGCCGTGCGCGTTGACGTAGTCGATCTCCTCGGGCGCGAGCCGCGCCTCCGCGAGCGCGACCCGGATCGCCTCGGCCATCTCCGCGCCGTCCGGGCGCAGCCCGGTCATGTGGTACGCGTTGCTGCGCGTGCCGAACCCGGCGACCTCGGCGTAGATCCGGGCACCGCGGGATCGTGCGTGCTCCAGTTCCTCCAGGATCAGTACCGCGGCTCCCTCGCCGAGCACGAGCCCGTTGCGCGTGTTGTCGAAGGGACGGGAGGCGTGCTCCGGGTCGTCATTGCGGGGCGTGGTCGCCTTGATGGCGTCGAAGCAGGCGAGCGTGATCGGGGAGATCGGCGCATCGGTGCCGCCCGCGACAACGACGTCGGCGCTGCCCTCCCGGATCAGGTCGGCGCCGTGGCCGACGGCGTCGAGGCCCGAGGTGCAGCCGTCGGAGACGAGTGACACCGGTCCTCCGGCACCGACCTCACGGGCCAGTTCGGCGGCCAGTGAGCTCGGGACGAAGTGGTGGTAGAGCCAGGGCACCGCGTACTCGTGGTCGACGAGCCAGTGGGCGCCGCCGTCGCTCAGGACGACGTACTCGTTCTCCATCGACGTGGTGCAGCCCACCGCGCAGCCGAGCGACACGCCCGTGCGCGCGGCTTGCGAGGCCGTCAGGTCGAGGCCGGAGTCGGTGAGCGCCTCCCGGGCGGCGACCAGCGCGAACCAGCCCGCGCGGTCGAGCCTGCGCTCCTCCTGCGGGGACAGCCCGGCCGCCGCGGGATGGAAGTCGACCTCGGCCGCGACCTGGGAGCGGTAGGGGGAGGCATCGAAGAGGGAGATCGTGCGGGTGGCCGTCCGCCCGGTCGACAGCAGATCCCAGTACCGCTTGATCCCTGTCCCCCCGGGCGCCACCGCACCGATTCCGGTGATGACGACGCGTCGTTCCATGGGCATCCTCACTCGCTGTCGGCCGGAACCGGCGCTCCGGCCCCTGAACGTGACCGTGTCAAGCCGGTCTGGAAACCCGCTCGAACCGGCCTGGACATGGGCGCGGTCAAGCCGGCCTCCGGTGCGGCGTCGGGGCGCCCGCCAGTGCGGCGAGGGCCTTTTCGAAGGTCGCGCGTTCGGCGTCCGGGCCGCCGGGCCGCGCGGGCAACAGGCCGATCGCCCGGGACTGTCCCTTCGCGACCCTCGGATGGCGGCGCGCGAGCGCGGTGAGCCCCTGTCCGGGACCCGCCTCCGCGAGCACCGCGTCCTGCTCGGCGAGCAGCAGGTCGAGCGCCGGCCCGAACAGCACGGGGCGGGCGGGCTGGAGCGCCCAGAACCGCGGGTCCCGGGCCCGTTCAAACGTCAGCGGGCCGGGCTCGTACGCGGAGTACAGCACCAGCCGGGGCGGACCGATCGGCACCGAGGCGAGCAGCGGCAGCGCGCGCAGGGCCGCCTCCATGAGCACAGGGCTGTGGAAGGGGTTGAGCGCACGCGCCCTGCGGCACGTCAAGCCGTCGGCGCGCATCTTCTCCTCGGCGGTGCGCAGGCCGTCCTCGGGACCGGCGAGCACCACCTGGCGGGGCCCGTTGACGGCGCCGACGACGACCTCGTCCGTGGTGTACGGGGCGACCTCGTCGGGGCCCGCCTGCACGGCGAGCATGCCGCCCGGCGGGGTGCCGTCGAGGTGGGCGATCCGGTCCGCCATCACGGACACGGCGTCGGCCGGGTCGAAGACGCCGGCGAGGGTGGCCGCGACGACCTCGCCGACGCTGTGCCCGAGCAGGGCCGCGGGCCGCACCCCGGCGTCGAGGACGGTCCGCCCGACGGCCCAGTTCAGCGAGAACAGCAGGGGCTGCGCGGTGCGCACGCCGTCGGTCTCCGGGCCGCGGCGGGCGGCGAGCCAGTCGGCGCGCAGGTCGAACCCGTGTGCGCGCCACAGTTCCAGGACCTCGTCCATACGGCTTCTGAAGCCCGGGTGGGCGCGGTACAGGCCGACGCCCATACCGGGCTGCTGCGCGCCCTGTCCGGGAAACAGCAGCACGGGCGGCGGTGCGGTCACGCGGACCTCCTCTCGTCGGTGTCCCGCCATGCTGGGAGCGCCGCCTGGAGCCTCGGTCGACCCCGGGCACAACGGCCGGCCGCTCCAGTGGTCCTGGACCGCTCGTCCACCGGCCGGCCGGAGCGTGGTGCCCGGCCGGAGGCACGCGACCCGTTGCCCCGGTGCGCCGCGGTCGGTACGAGGCCGCCGGGCCGGGCACCACCTGGACCGGCGGCCTCGGCGTCCGCGGGATTCCCTTCTGTACAGCCGGTGAGAGGGCATCGGGACATGAGGTACGACGACGTGTACATCGCCGGGGCGGCCGTGCACCTGGAGGGCAGGAGCACCGTGGAGGAGGCGCTGCGGGACGGGCGGTGCGACGAGCGCACCGCGACCCGCAGCGGGATCGTCTCCGTCGCGGTGTCGGCGGGCGCCTCCGCGCCCGAGCTCGCGGTGGGCGCGGCACGGCAGGTGCTGCGGCGTACGCGGACGCATCCCGCCGACATCGATCTGCTGCTGCACGCGACCGTGCAGTACCAGGGACATGATCTGTGGGCTCCCGCCTCGTACATCCAGCGGTACGCGGTCGGCAACCGGTGCCCCGCGATCGAGGTCAAGCAGCTCTCCAACGGCGGCATGGCCGCGCTGGAACTCGCGTCCGGCTATCTCACCGGCGCACCCGGCCGTACGGCCGCGCTGCTGACGACGGGCGACGTGTTCGGCGAGCCCGGTTTCGACCGCTGGCGCAGCGACCCCGGCACGGTGTACGGCGACGCGGGCACCGCGCTGGTCGTCGGCCGGGAGCGCACGGGCTTCGCGCGGCTGCGCAGCCTCGTGACCGTGTCGGACGCCGATCTCGAGCGGATGCACCGGGGGCGGGACCCGTTCTCGCGGGTGCCGTTCGAGGTGCGGCAGCCGATCGATCTGGGGCTGCTCCAGCGGGCGTTCATCGAGGACACCGGGCGGTCGTACAGCGTCGCCCGGATCACGGCCGGGCAGGACGAGACGCTGAAGCGGGCGCTCGCCGAGGCGGACTGCACGCTCGCCGACATCTCCTGGTTCGTGCTGCCGAACTTCGGGCGCGGCCGGCTGAACTCTGCCTTCCTGCGACGCTGGAGCATCCCGGAGGAGCGGACCACCTGGCAGTGGGGGCGCTCGGTGGGACACCTCGGAGCCGGTGACCAGTTCGCGGGCCTCGCGTTCCTCGCCGAGTCGGGCCGGGTGCGGGCCGGTGAGCTGGGCCTGCTGTTCGGGGTCGGCGCCGGGTTCACCTGGAGCTGCGCGGTCGTGGAGTTCACGGGTACGGCCCCGAAGGCAGCGGACGGATGACCGCCGCTCGCCGCCGGGCCGCGGGTGGCCGCGGAACGGTGGCGGCCCGTGGACGTCGCCGCGCTCACCTCCGGAACGCGGGCGGGCCGCTCGTCGAAAGCGGCCCGCCCTCCGTTCTCGCGTCCGCGTCGTCGCCCGGTGTCAGGGCCTCTCCGGCGGGTTGACGACCGACTTCTCGATGGCCGCCGGTTCCAGCTGCCACTTCTTGAGGATCCTGGCGTATGTGCCGTCCTGGACGAGCTGGTTCACCGCGTCCTTGAGGGGTTCGGCGAGCGGGGAGCCCTTCTTGACGGCGAGGCCGATGTTCTTGCGCTCGATCTCGTTGAGGTAGCGCAGGCCCGGCTGCTGGGTGGCCGCGTAGCGCAGCACACTGGACGTCGTCATCAGCACGTCCACCCGGCCCTGGCGCAGTGCCAGGAAGTGCGCGGCGGCGTCCGGGTAGGTGCTGATCGTGATCGGCTTCCTGCCGTCGGCGGTGCACTCCTTGCTCGCGGCCTGGAGATCGGTCTCGAAGGTCGTGCCCGTACCGGTGCCGACGCGCAGCCCGCAGAGCTGTCCGAGGTCGTCGACCTTCTTCAGCTCGCTGTCGTCCCGTACGGCGAACCCGGTGCCGTCGGTGAGGTAGAGGACGAAGTCGAGGGCCTGTTTGCGTTCCTCGGTCACGGCGAGGTTCGCGGTGCCGACCTCGTAGCGGCCGGCGTTCAGGCCGGTGACGAGGGACGCGCCGCTGACGTGCTTGCGCTCCACCCTCAGTCCGAGGACGCGGGCCACGGCCTCGGAGACGTCGATGTCGACGCCGCGCGGCGGGCCGCCGTCCTCGGGGCTGAACGCGATGGGGGGCACGCCGATGCCGGACCCGACGCGCAGCACCCCGGACTTGCGCAGTTTCGCGGGCAGCGTGGCGGAGAGGGCGGTGTCCTCGTGGACCTCGGAGACCACGTCCTCGCGTCCGAGACCGGCGGCCCGGGTGTCCTCGGGTATCTCCTCCGCGCCGGAGCCGCAGGCGGTGAGGAGCAGGGCGAGCAGGGCCGCCGCGACCGGGGTCCGAGTGGAACGCGTAGCCGGAGTGGGGGACATCGTGCCTCCTCGACGGGCTGGGCGGTGCGGTGAACGAGAGGGTGGGCGAGAGGGGAGGGCGGGGACGGGTTCCGCGTCAGTCGCCGGCCAGGAAGCGGGCCGTGCGGTCGTTGCGCGGGGCGTCGAGGACCTGCTCCGGCGGGCCCGCCTCGACGATCCGGCCGTTGTCCATGAAGACGACCTGATCGGCCACCTCCCGGGCGAACCGCATCTCGTGCGTGACGACGATCATCGTCATCCCGCTGTCGGCGAGTTCCCGGATCACTGTCAGCACCTCACGGGTGAGTTCGGGGTCGAGCGCGCTGGTCGGCTCGTCGAACAGCATCGCCCTCGGTTTCATGGCGAGGGCCCGCGCGATCGCGGCCCGCTGCTGCTCGCCTCCGGAGAGCTGGTGCGGGCGGGAGGTCTCCTTCCCCGCGAGGCCGACCCTGGCGAGCAGGTCGCGGGCCCGCTCCTCGGCCGCGGCACGCTTCAGGCCGAGCAGGGCACGCGGAGCCTCGGTGACGTTGTCGAGGACCGTCATGTGGGGGAAGAGCCGGAAGTTCTGGAAGACCATGCCGGTACGGATGCGCTGCCGGGCGACGGCGCGGCGCGACCGCTCGTAGAGCCGATTGCCGCGCCACTCGTAGCCGACGAGTTCGCCGCCGACGACGATGCGTCCCGCGTCGATGCGCTCCAGCCGGTTGACGCACCGCAGCAGGGTGCTCTTGCCGGACCCGGACGGGCCGATGACACAGGTGACGGTGGACTCGGGAACGGTGAGCGAGACGTCGTCCAGCACGGTCAGCGCGCCGAACGACTTGCGGACTCCGACTGCCTCGATCATTCTCGGTCCCCCGTGGCGTAGTGGCGTTCGACGAAGTGCTGGACGACGCTGAGCAGCGTGGTCAGCAGCAGGTACCAGAGCGTGGCCACCAGCAGCAGCGGGATGACCAGGTAGTTGCGGTTGTAGATCAGCTGGGTCGCGTACAGCAGGTCCTGCACGGCGATGACGCTGACGATGGACGTGCCCTTCAGCAGGCTGATGATCTGGCTGCCGGCGGGCGGCAGGATCGCGGGCATGGCCTGCGGCAGCACAATCCGGCGGAAGATCCGCCAGCCGCCCAGGCCGAGGGCCTCCGCGGCCTCGGTCTGGTCGCGGCCGACGGACAGGATGCCGGCCCGGACGATCTCGGCGAGCTGTCCGGCCTCGTGCAGGACGAGCCCGATGACGGCGGCCGTGAGGCTGCTGATCATCCGTTCGGTGGAGAACTCGGTGAACGCGGGCCCGAACGGGATGCCGAGCGACAGCTTGGGGTACAGCAGCGAGATGTTGTACCAGAACAGCAGCTGCACGAGCATCGGCACGGACCGGAACAGCCAGGTGTAGCCGAAGCTCAGCGTCACGAGGACCGGGTTGCGGGACAGCCTCATCACGGCGAGCGCGGTGCCGAGGACGAAGCCGCCGGTGAAGGCGACGGCGGTGAGCCACAGGGTGGTGACGAGTCCCGCGAGCACCGTCTTTGCGGTGAAGTACTTGGCGACGACGTCCCAGCGGAACGCGTTGTTCGTGACCAGGGCGTTGAGGGCCATCGCCACCAGGACGAGGCCCACCGCGGCGGCCACCCCGCGCAGCGGGCGCGGGCGGGGCCGTGCGAACGCCGCGTCGGCCCCGTCCACCGCCGTCCGGCCCGGCCCGCCGGGCCTGCCCGCCCCGTCCGTACGTACCGTGCGGGCACGGAACACACGGTCCTCCCCGTCGGTGCCGCCGTTCGGGCCGGTGCGGCCGTGCTCGGTGCGCAGAGAAGCCATCGTCGGTCCGTCCTCAGTCGTTCGGCGTGTAGTGCGGCAGGACGTGCTCGGCGAACAGGCGCATGGTGCGGGCGGATTCCTCGAACGGCATGGCGCCGGAGACGACCTGGAGGCTGATCGTGAGGTCGCCGAACCAGCCACGGATGTCGTCGATGGCGGCCCGTACCTCGTCGGGGGTGCCGACGAGCGTCTTGCGTTCGGCGACGGCGCGGTCGAAGTCACCGCGGCCCGCCTTCTCGACGATCTTCTCGTAGCCGGGGTAGTCGGCGCTGCGGGTCCCGCGCCACGCGGACACCGCGGACGCGAGGGCCCGGTTGGCCCGCTCCGACGCCTGTTTGCCCTTCTCGCGGGCTTCCCGGCCGTCCTCGGCGAGGTAGCAGCCGTAGCTCATGTGGATGTCCTCCTCGGTGGGCTTGAAACCCGCGGCGGAGGCGGCGTCGCGGTACAGGGCGAGCGTCTTCCGCACCTGTTCGCGGGGGTTGATGGACGGGACGAGCATCACGCCGTACCCGGCGCGGCCCGCGGCCTCCGCGGACGCGGGCGTCTTCGCGGTGGCGACGAGGATGCGCGGGTGCGGGCGCTGCCAGGTGCGCGGAAGCAGGGTGACCGGGCCGAAGCGGTGGAAGGTGCCCTCCCAGACGACGTCCTCCTCGGCCCACAGCCGGCGGACGGCCTCGACGCCCTCGTCGAAGCGGGCCCGGCTCTCGTCCATCGAGATCTCGAACGCGGTGAACTCATCGGGCAGGAACGCCCGTCCGAAACCCACGTCCAGGCGGCCCCGGGCGATGTTGTCGAGCATGGCGAGCTTGCCGGCGAGCTTCAGCGGGTGCGTGAAGGCGGGCAGTACGGCGCCGGTGACGAGGCGGATGCGGCGGGTGCGGGCCGCCGCGGCGGCGAGGAAGGTCACCGGATCGGGACTGTAGCCGCCGTACTCGTGGAAGTAGTGCTCGACGGTCTTGATGTGGTGGAAGCCGAGGTCGTCGGCGAGCTCGGCCAGTCGCAGCGCCTCCTCGAAGTACTGTCCGGCGGACTTCTCCGCGGGTCCCACGGTGGGGAAGAGGTTGATGCCGAACTTCATGAAGTCCCCTCAGGTGATGGCTGGACGGCGAGGCCGGGCACGGGCCACGGGGTCCGTGACGGCCAGTGGGCCGTCGCGGACCCGGGCAGGGCGGGTACGGGCAGGTGGACGTAGCCGCGTTCGTGGTAGAGCATCGGTGCGCGCCCGTGCACGGCGGCGTCCTCGATCCGGCCCACCAGGACGCTGTGGTCGCCGGCCGGGACCTCCTGGTGCACCAGGCACTCGGCGACGGCGCTCAGGTGGTGCTCGGGCAGCAGCGGGGCACCGGCGGCGCACCCGGAGGGCCGCCAGTCGAGTCCGGCGAACTTCTGGGTGCTCTTGCCGGCGAAGCGCTCCGAGAGCCACTCGTTGTGCCCGGCGAGGAAGTGGACCGCGAAACCGCCCGAGTGCCGGATCGCGGCAAGGGTCCGCGACCCGGTGCCCACGCACACGAGCAGCAGCGGCGGTTTCCTCGACACGGAGGTGACGGCGCTGGTCGTCAGACCGCTCGGCCGGCCTTCGGGGCCCGCGGCGGTGACGATGCAGACCGCGGCAGGATGCGCGCTGAACACCGCGCGGAACAGTTCGTCGTCGATCGCCATGGTCCGTGGGCTCCTCCCTCGCCCGCTCAGGCTGTCCGCGGGCGCTGGAGGGCGGGTCCACGCCCTCTGGAAGACACTGCCGGGCCGTTCTCCTCCAGCACCGTCGCCAGCAGGGCCGTCGCGTTGCGGTGCAGCGGGAAGTCCGTGCCGGGGGGCAGGATGCCGCTCTCCCCGAGCAGCCGGGCCACGCGCGCGGTGACGACGCAGAACCGGTATGCGGCGAACACCTCGTGAAAGGGAAGGTCGCGTGCGGTGCGCCCGACGCGCTCCTCCCAGCGGGCCACGGTCTCGGCCCGGCCGGGCAGCCCGGCGAGCCGGGGCGCGCCGATGCCCTCGCTGAGATGCCGGTCCATGTGCAGATACCAGGCGAGGTCGGCCTCGGCGGGCCCCAGTGCGGCCATCTCCCAGTCGAGCAGGGCGACAGGACGCGTCCCCGCGTAGACGATGTTGCCGATCCGGGCGTCGCCCCAGAGCAGCGACACCGGACCCGTGTCGTCGGGCACGTGGGCGCGCAGCCAGTCGAGTGCGGCGGCCGCGGTCGTGTTGTCGTCGGCGACCCCGTAGAAGTCGAGGTGGTGCGTGAAGCGCCGCAGCAACTGCCCCGAGCCGGTGGGGCCGAACTCGGGCCGGTCCAGGAAGCCGGCCCCGATCTCCCGCACATCGAGGCGGTGGACGGCGGCAAGCGCGTCCACTCCGCCGTTCCACACGGCGGCCCGGTCCCCGGGCGGAAGGTCGGCCAGCCAGCCTTGCCGGTGGTAGGAAGGCAGATCGGCGGGCACCTGTCCGTCCACGCGTTCCATGACGAGGAACGGCGCGCCCAGGTACTCGCCGGAGGGCTCGTCCCAGAGCACCTTCGGCACGGGCAGGCCGGTGCCGCCGAGCAGCTTCAGCAGCCGTACCTGGTCGTCCCAGAAGTCCTCGGGAAGGACCCGGTGCCCGGTCGGGGCGACCCGGACGGCGAGCGCCTGCCGCCGGCGGACGCCGGACTCGGTCCACTCGGCGTCGAACAGCAGGATCTCGCCGGAGAAGCCGGCCTCCTTCGGCACGGTGACAGGTCCGAGCTCGACCGCGCCGATCTCGTCGGAACGGGTGCCGAGCCAGTGGGTGAGCGCGGCACGGGTCAGGTCGGGGTCGCGTTGCGGGGGGACGGGCACGAAGGCCTCCTCACGCCCGGCGCCGGCCGGGCACGGACGGAAAGGCGGACAGGAAGGACGCGTCGACGTCGTCGCCGCGCCGGATCGCGGACAGCAGCCGCCCGATCGCGGGCCCCGGCGTGACGCCCAGGTCGCGGGCGAGCCGGCCGGTGAGCCGGGATGCGACGTCGAGCGCGTCACCGACCCGTCCGGTCTGCCAGAGCGCGGTCATGTAGCGGGCGTGCAGGGCTTCGTGGGTGGGGTGGCGGCAGGTGAGGACGGCGAGTTCGGCGAGCACGTCGCGGAACCGGCCGAGCCGAAGCCGCGCGTCGAGGTACGCCTCGTGGACCTCCAGGCGACGCCGCTCCCAGTGGGTGACGGCCGGCCGGAGCACCGGTCCGATGCGCACGTCGGCGAGGACGGGCCGGTCCCCCAGGGCGAGCGCGCCGCGCAGCAGCCGCGCCACGGCGTCGTCGTCGGCGGCCCTGCCCGCCTGCTCGACGAGCTGCTCGAACCTGAGCAGGTCCAGCTCCTCGGGCCGTACGACGACGAGGTAGCCCTGCCCGGTCGTCCTGAGCAGGTCATGGGCGGCCTCCCGGGATCCGACGGACGGCATCCGGGCGAGCAGTCGGCGCAGGTGCATCACATACGTCTGCAGGGTGGTGGCCGCGCTGGGCGGCGGGTGCTCGCCCCAGATCTCGGTCACACAGGTGTGGACAGGCATGACCTCGCCCGCGTGGAGCAGCAGCAGTCCGAGCAGCTGGCGCTGTTTGGGAGCGGTGGGCAGATGGCGGACGCCGCCGTCCTCGACGGACAGTCCCCCGATCACTCCGAACTTCATCGTGGTTCCTCTCGTCACCGGGTGCTGTGGTCCTGGACGGTTCCGCGGCTCCTCCAGCGGTGCTCCACCGGGTTCCGGCCCAATGGACGGACAAGGAACCGAGGTCGTGCGGGACAGGCGGAGGAGCCGTGTCGGGAACAGTGGTGACGGTGGCCGACGGGGTGCACGCGTATGTGCAGGAGCCGGGCGGCTGGTGCGTGAGCAACGCCGGGATCGTCGTGGGCACGGACACGGTGCTCGTCGTCGACACGGCAGCCACCGAGAAGCGGGCGCTCGCACTGCGGGACGCCGTGGACGCGCTGGCGCCGGGTCCGCGCCGGATCGTGGTGAGCACCCACCACCACGGCGACCACACTTTCGGCAACCATGTGTTCTCCGGTCCGCACACGCTGCTGGTCAGCCATGAGGCCGGTCCGGCCGAACTGGTGCGCAAGGGCACGGCACTGCAGTCGATGTGGCCGCACGTCGAGTGGGGCCACACCCAGGTCGTGCTGCCGACGTGGACGGTGCGCGAGAGGGCCACGCTGCATCTCGGCGGCATCACCGCGGAGCTGATCCACCCCGGTGTCGCACACACACCGGACGACTTGGTGGTGTGGCTGCCCGAGCAGCGGGTGCTGTTCGCGGGTGATCTGGTGTTCTCCGGGGCCGCGCCGTTCGTGCTGATGGGTTCGCTCGCCGGGTCCCTCGCGGCGCTCGCGCGGCTGCGGAAGCTCGATCCGCTGGTCGTCGTCGGTGGGCACGGACCGGTCGGCGGACCCGGACTGCTCACGTTCACCGAGGAGTACCTGCGCTGGGTCGCGGCGCTCGCCGAGAAGGGTCTCGCGGACGGGCTGAGCCCGCTGGAGACGGCGGCACGCGCCGACGAGGGCGCTTTCGCGGCACTGCTGGACCGCGAGCGGCTGGTCGGCAACCTCCACCGTGCCTTCCACGAGGCGGCCGGCGGCGCGCCCGGCGCCCGTATCGAGTCGGCGCCGGTGATGCGCGAGATGGTCGCCTTCAACGGTGGCCGCCCCCTGCGCTGTCTGGCCTGACGGCCGGTGCGGCCCCGGCCGCCACGAGGGGAGGTGTGCATGCCCGCAGCGTCTCCGGGCCCGCTGGAGCGGTACTCCAGGTGCGCTGGACGGCTCCCCGCGCCCCGCCCTCTCCAGTGCCTCTCCGCCGGGGCGCGAGCCGTGACGCACAGGCTCGGCGGAGCCCCGAAGCCGATGCTGTGGAGGAGAGATGAAACTGCGTGGCAGAACCGCGGTCGTCACCGGGGGAACCCGGGGGCTCGGCCGGGACATGGCGCTCGCGCTCGCCGGTGCGGGCGCCACCGTCGTGGTGGCCGCCCGGGAGGTACCGGACGATCCGGGCGGCGGGCTGATCGCGCTGAAGGCGGACGTGACGGCACCGGACTCGGTGGCGGCGCTGATGGACACGGTCCACGAGCGGTACGGGGGGCCGCACATCGTGGTCGCGAACGCGGGTGTGAGCCGGCCCGGCCCGGTCGCCGCGCTGTCCGTGGAGCATTGGGGCGAGGTCGTCGACACCAACCTGCACGGCGTGTTCCACACCGTGCGGGCGGCCCTGCCGTATCTGCGTGGGACACCGGGCGGCCGGATCATCACCGTGTCCTCCCTCCTGGGCTCGCGGGCCATGCCGGGCGCCGCGGCGTACTGTGCGTCGAAGGCGGCCGTCGAGGCGTTCACCGCCGTCGCCGCGCTGGAGCTGGCCGCGGACGGGGTGACCGTGAACTGCGTGGCGCCGGGCTACATCGACTCCGGCATGGGCAAGGAGCTCATCGGCAACGAGACGCTGTGGCCGAGGCTCTCCCCGTCGCTCGCGACCGGGCGTCCCGGTACGGGCGCCGAGGTGGCCCAGGCGGTCCTGTTCCTGGCCTCGCCGGAGAGCAGTTACATCAACGGCCAGGTGCTGCGCGTGGACGGCGGGGTGCGCTGAGCCCGTGCCGCGCTCCGTGGCCGCGTTCCCCTGTCCCGTGCCCCTGTTTCCCGTATCCCCGGACATTTCCCGGGCCCGGACGCCGCGGGCCGGCGCGCGGCACACGCGCCGGCCCGCGGTCCTGTCCGGCTCAGGCCCGGGCGGCCTGCCCCTGCCGCACCGGTACGCTCAGGTGCGGCTCGCCCTTGATGAGCCCGGTGAGCGCGTCGAGCCGGCGGCGGAACTCCGGCTGCGCGAGGGCCTTGCGGAAGGTGGCCTCGTCCTCCCACTCGGCGATGTTGAAGTAGACGGAGTCGTCCTTGGAGGACCGCACGAGGGAGTAGCGGACAAGGCCCGGCTGGGTCTCCATGAAGGCGCCGACGGCCTCGTAGCGGTTCTCGAACTCGTCGGCGTCGCCGATCAGGGTGAGCTTGTTGACGAACACGACGGCCATGGTGGTCTCCTCGGGTGAAGGGTCGTTGACGGGTGGTCGTGAGGCGGCCGGCCGCGCGGTGCCGTACGGACGAGGCCGGCCGCCGGACGCCGGTCAGTCCGTGACGCCCGCCGCGCTCGCGGCGAGGACCGGGTAGTCGGTGTAGCCCCGGCTGCCGCCCTCGTAGAAGAACCGCGGGTCCCAGGCGTTGAGCGGGGCGCGGACGCGCAGCCGCTCGGGCAGGTCGGGGTTGGCGAGGAACTGCCGGCCGAAGGACAGCAGGTCGGCGCCGTCGGTGAGCGCCTTGCCGGCGGCTGCCAGCGTGGTGTCGGTGTCGAGCGGTCCGGTGCCCACGTTGACGACGACGGTGCGTCCCCACCGCCGGCTCAGCTCGTGGACGAGGTCCGTATCGCTGCCCGCGACGAAGTGGACATGGCCGAGGCCGAGCTCGTCGAGCGCGTCGAGCAGTGCCGGGTACACCTCGGCCCGGTCCGGTTCGGACATGTCGTTGAGCGGGAAGCCCGGGGAGAGCCGGATGCCGGTGCGTTCCGGTCCGATCTCCGCGGCGACGGCACGGGCGACCTCGACGGGGAACCGGATGCGTCCCTCGGCGTCGCCGCCGTACTCGTCGTCGCGCACATTGGTCACCGGCGACAGGAACTGGTGCAGCAGGTAGCCGTTGGCACCGTGGATCTCCACGCCGTCGAAGCCGATGTCGGCGGCGGTTCGGGCGCAGCGCGCGAAGTCCTCGACCGTTGCGTCGATGTCGTCGGCGGTCAGGGGCCGCGGCACCGGGTAGGCGGGCCTGCCGCGGAAGACACGGGCGGTGCCGTCGGCCCGGACGGCGGACGGCGCGACGGGTGTCTCGCCGTGCAGGTCGGGGTGGCTGATCCGGCCCGCGTGCATGATCTGGAGGTACATCCGCCCGCCCGCACGGTGCACGGCACCGACGATCCCGGCCCAGGCGCGGGCCTGTTCGGCGGTGTGCAGCCGGACGCTGTGGGCGTGGCCGACGGCGACCGGGCTCGGGTGGGTGGCCTCGCTGATGATGAGTCCGGCGGCGGCGCGCTGCGCGTAGTACTCGGCCATGACCGGCAGCGGTGTGCCGTCGGCGGTGGTGCGGCCGCGGCCCATCGGGGACATGACGAGCCGGTTCGGCAGAGTGAGGCCGCCGAACGGGACCGGGTCGAACAGGCCGCTCATGTCCCGGCTCCCGCGACCGCTTCGATGCCGGTGATCGTCTCGGCGCCGTCGTGGCTGATGTAGCGGCTCCGTACGAACCAGGTCCCGTTCCGGCGCTCCAGGACGTCCTCGGCGGTCGTGCTCAGGTACAGCCGGGGTTCACCGCCCTTCGGGGTCTCGAACACGACGGCGTAGTAGCGGGTGCGCACGACGTCCGGCTCGACGGGTTCCGCGGTGATCATGCCGAACCAGTGGCGGCGGGTCAGACCGCGCGCGGCGAGCGCGTCGATGCCCTTGCGCATGCCCGCGGCGATGTCCGCCCGGCCGCGCTTGATGCCGGGCTTGACGTTCTGGGCGAATGTGCCGTCCTCGGTGAACTGCTCGGCCCACTCCTCCGCCCGGCCGGCGTCCAGCAGCTGCGCGTGCCCGGCGTAGAACTGGATGATGGACGCGTAGTCCAGGTCGGACACGGCCTTGGTGTCCGGCGGTGCGGTCCGTGCCACGGTCTTCCTCCTGTGCTTTGTGGGCGCCGGTCGGGCGCTGGGGTCCGGGCCAGGTTGTCCGGTTCCGGTGGAGGGGGCATGGAGCCCGGCTCCACGCGCACGGCGCTGTGCTCGTGGGATCAGCCGACCGGGCGCAGCGGTACAGGGGTGCTGCCTGGCCCCGGCAGATACACGGACTCGGTGACGGGCGCGGAGTTGAGCAGATCGGTGTGCAGGTCCCTCATCCGGGCCGAGGGCTCCAGACCGAGTTCGGTGCGGAGGGTGCGGCGGAGCCGGGCGTACACCTCCAGGGCGTCGGCGGTGCGCCCGGACCGGTAGAGGGCGATCATCAGCTGGGCGTGCAGGTTCTCGTGCGTGGGGTACTGACGGGTGAGCACGTTGAGTTCGCCGATGAGCTGGTGATGGCGGCCGATCCGCAGATCGGCGTCGATGCGCTGCTCGAGAACGCCGAGCCGGGTCTCCCGCAGTCCGCTGAGCCAGGTGCGCAGCAGCGGTCCGCAGGTGACGTCGGCGAGCGCCCTGCCGGACCACAGGCCGAGGGCACGGTGCAGCAGCTCGGATTCGCGGGCGTGGTCACCGGCGATCCGGGCGAGGGAGGCCTGCTCGACGAGTTTCTCGAACTGGTGCAGGTCCAGCCGGCCGGCACCGACGGCGAGGAGGTAGCCGCGGTCGCGGGTCTCCAGGTGGATGTCCGCGGAGCGGCCGGTGGTGGACACGGCGCTTCTGAGCGTCTTGCGTATCTGCATCACGTACGTCTGGAGCGTGGAATGGGCGCTGAGCGGCGGTGAGTCCGCCCACAGCTCGTCCACGCATTCGTCGACAGCGACGACCTGCCCGGCGTGAAGCAGCAGCAGGGACAGCAGCTGACGCTGCTTCGGGGCCCGGGGAGTGACGTTCCGCAGCCCGTCGAGCAGGGTGAGCGGGCCGAGAATCCGTGCGTACATCTCGCCTCCAGGGTGACTGGACAGGTAGGGCCCCATCCTGTGCCCCGGGTCTTGCACGTCACTTTCGGCGGGCTTTCGCCCCGGGCGGAGTTCCCTTTCACGCCTCGGCGCGGGCCACGGCCGTCATGTCGTCGCAATACGGCGTCGGCAGTCGTAACACGGTGTTGACAAAGGTGACGGCGAAGCGGCAGAAACGAGCAGGGGTGCCCTCGCGGGGCACCCCTGCCGCTTCCTCCGCCCGGTCCCTCACGCATGGCACTCCGGGAACAGCTCACGGAGACCACCGAACACCTCGGACAGGTCCGTGCCGCCGTCGTCCGCGGGCTCGTCACCCGTGGGCGCGGGGTGGTCCCGGCCGGGAACGTGGCCGGTGCGCCGGCACAGTTCCTCGGCCTGGGCACGGAGGAGCAGCAGCCCGGATCTTTCGGCGACGGCGGCCGCGCGCATGCCGAGTTCGTACGCCTCGGCGGGCCGCCCTTCCGCGAGTTCGAGCCGGCCGAGGCCGATGAGCGCGTGGGCCTCGGACTGGGGGTGGCCGATGCGTTCGGCGATGCCGAGGGTGCGGCCGAACTCCTCGCGGGCGTCAGCGGACCGGCCCTGGATGAGGTGCAGTCCGCCGAGGATGTTGCGGGCGTTGGCCTCCAGGGCGGTGTAACCGTGGTCGCGGGCGATGGTGACGGCGCTCTCGGCGTGCTGGTAGGCGAGGTCGACATCGTTGTTGCAGGCGTACACCTGGGCGAGCCCGTAGGAGGCGAGGACCGTGGAGTGCGGGGCGCTGAACTCCTTGCTGAGCGACAGCGCGAGGCTGAGGTTGGCCATGGCCGCGTCCCATGCGCGCAGGTCGGCATGGACGCAGCCGAGCCGGGCCAGTACCTCGGGCCGGAAGCGCTGGGCACCGTCCTCGTCGAGGATCTCGGCGGCGCGGCTGAAGTGGGCCTCGGCCGCGTGCAGCCGGCCCTGGCTGTGCCGGGCCATGCCGAGGTGCATCAGCCCGTGGGCCTCCACGTGCCGCAGCCGCAGTTGACGGCTGATCTCCAGGCTGCGTTCCAGCAGGGTGATGGCGCTGTCGATGTGCTTGGTGGGCCGCTGGAGCTGGTTCATCGCGATGGCGTTCACGGTGACGGCCTCGAAGTCGCGCATACCGAGCCGGATGAACCCGCGGTGCGCGGCGCGCAGTTCGCGGGCCGCCTCCGGGAGCCGGTTGAGGCCCTGGAGGGCGAGTCCGACGCTGAGCCGCATCACGGCGATGATCCGCCGGTCGCCCATCGAGTGCGCGGCGCGCAGCCCGGCCCGGGCGACGGTGAGCCAGTCGGTCTGGAACCGGCCGAGGGCGAAGTAGCCGCGGAGCATGTCGACGAGGCGGACGCACACCTCGTTCAGCTTCTCGTCGGCGGCGCGGACGACGAGGGCGACGAGGTTGGACTGCTCGGCGCGCAGCCAGGCCTGGGCGGCCCGGGGGTCGATCCCGGGCCGCGGCGCGTCGGGGCCGGGCCGGAACACCCGCGGGAAACCCGGGTAGCAGGACTGCACGGCCTCGTCGGCGCGGCGCAGGTACCAGCGGCAGAGCCGGTTCAGGGCCTGGCGCCGGACGTCGGGCCCGTCCTCCTCCACACTGCGTTCGGCCGCGTACCGGGCGATGAGGCTGTGGAAGCGGTACGTGTCCTGGGACGAGACCTCGATGAGCTGGGCCGCCGCGAGCTTGTCGAGGAGCTGGTCGGCCACTTGGGGTTCGCAGTCGGCGAGCTGTGCGGCGGTCAGGCGGGTGAAGGCCATGTCGCCGACGACGCCCAGGAGCCGGAAGAACCGGCGGGACAGCCCGGGCAGCGATTCGTAGGCGACGCTGAACGCGGCTCGTACAGCGGTCGACGGGCTGTCACCGAGAGCGAGAAGATCCAGCGGATCGCCCTCGCGCAGCGCCTCGACGAAGGACTCGACGGAGCGCCAGGGCCGCCCGGCCAGATGTCCGGCGGCGATGCGCAGGGCGAGCGGGAGCCGGCCGCACAGTTCGACGAGTTCGGCGATGGCCGTGCTGCACACGGTCTCCGGGGTCCGGCCGAGGACGGCGGTGAGGACCTGCTCGCTCTCCTTCTGCGACAGCAGGTCGAGGGTGAAGCTGCGGGCGCCGTGGACGGCGACGAGGTCGGGCCGGTACTCGCGGTGCAGGACGAGCACGGCGCAACTCGGCGAGCCGGGCAGCAGGTCGGTGACCTGTTCGCTGTCGTTGACGTCGTCGATCACGATGAGTACGCGCCGGTCGGCGAGACGGCTGCGGAACACGCCGGTGAGCTGGTGCCGTTCGGTCGGCAGTGCGGAGACGTCGGCACCGGAGGACTGGAGCAGCTCGGCGATGACGTCGTGCACGGGCCGGGCCACGCCACGGGCGTCGTGGAGGCGTACGTACCACTGTCCGTCGGGGTAGGCGGAGCTGAGCCGGTGCGCGGCGCGCAGCGCGAGCGCGGTCTTTCCGATGCCGGGCGGGCCGACGAGGCTGACGAGCGGTACGGCCGCGCGCTGGCGCGGGGTGAGCGCGGCGACGACCTCCTCCAGCAGCTCCTCCCGGCCGACGAAGTGGGTGGCCTCGGGCGGGAGCTGGCGTTGCACCACCCAGGGTGCGCTGGGATTGGTGGGCCGCACCCCGGCGGGCCCGGGGGTCTGGCGGGCCGCGTCCGTGACACGGGCGTTCGAGGGTCTGGTCCGGCGGGTGCGCAGTTCGCCGGTCTCGGCGAGCAGCTTCCGGTGCAGTTCCTGGAGTTCCTGTCCGGGCAGCACACCGAGTTCGCGGTCGAGCATCCGGTAGTAGTCGCGGTATTCCTCCAGTGCCGCGGCGACCTGCCCGGTGTGGTGCAGTGCCCGCATCAGGTACTCTCGCAGCCGCTCCCGTACCGGGTGTTCGGCCGTGAGTGCACGCAGCTGCGGGATGATGTCGGCGCCGCCGCCGAGGTCGAGAACGAGTGCGAAGCGCCGCTCGACGAGGGTGAGGCGTTCCTCGACGAGCTGCGGTACGACCTCGGTCTGGAGCGAGACGGAGGGCACGGTCTCCAAGGGATCACCGCGCCATTCGGCGAGCGCCCTTTCCAGCGCGGACAGTTCAAGCGCGGTGTCCCCTCTGCCACGGGCGGCGCGGGCCTCGTCGACCGCCTCCCGGTAGCGGGTGAGGTCGAGCGTGGCCCGGTTCATCACCAGCCGGTAGCCGCCCAGGTGGGTCTCGATGACCGGACGGTCACCGAGGTCGAGCGATGTGCGTAACAGTGTCCGCAGCCGCGTGGTGTGGATGTGCAGCGCGGCGCGGGCGTCCCGCGGCGGCCGGTCGTCCCAGAGCCTGCGGATGAGTTCGTCGAACGTGACCACCTGCTCGGCCCGCAGCAGCAGGGATGCGAGGAGCACTCGCTGCTTGGGGGACGAGACCGTCAGTTCTCTTCCCCCCGTACGGATCGTCAGCGGCCCGAGTACCCGGAATTCGTAGGTTGAAGCGCGTTCCCCGTCCAAGTGCACACACCTACCTGTTCGGTCCCCCGGCGCACGGTTGGCCGTGCCCGGCGACACAGTAGAACGCACTCGTACATCAGGAACGCATCATGTGATCCAGGTCATATCAACAGGGGCGCCGGGTGGCGGAATCAGGACAGCTCCGTCCGGTCACCGCCGCCGTGCCGTCTCACGCGGCCCGGTCGTCGCCGCTTCGCCCGGTCAGTCCGAAGCGCCGCGCGAGCAGTTCGTAGGAGCGCATGCGGTCCTGGGGCGCGTGGATCGTGGAGAGCACCATGAACTCGTCGATCTCCAGTGCCTCGGCCATGGAGGTGAGTACCTTGTGCACGTGGTCGGGATCGCCGACGACGCACCTCGGCCACTCGGCCACCTCGTCCGCGAGCGGTTCCACCTCGCCGCGCAACCCGTCCAACGCCGCCTCCGGGGACGGCAGGGGCAGCAGCAGCCCGCGGCCCATGCGCAACCGGAACAGCCGCTGGCTGGCGAAGACCCGCTGGGCCTCCTCCTCGGTGGGCCCGCAGTACACACCGATGCCGATCTGCACACGCGGCCGGGCCCCCTCACGGCTGTTGAAGGCGGCGCGGTAGGCCTCGACGACGGAGCGGGTGACCTGGGGCCGGCCGAAGTGGGCTATGGACACGGGCAGTCCGAGCCGGGCGGCGAGTTCGGCGCTCTGCGGGCTGGCGACCAGCAGCCACACCTCGGGGGCTCCCGCGGTGGGCATGAGCTGGATACGCGCATACGGGTGCCCTTCGGGAAAGCCGCCGTGCAGGAAGGCGAGAAGTTCGACGAGCTTGCCGGGGAAGTCCACGTCGTTTCCGCCGCTGGAGGAGCCGGGGGCGAGCGCGTGGGCCTCGATGCTTCCGGCGCCGGTGCCGCGGCCGATGCCGAGGTCGATCCGGCCGGGTGAGAGCGCGCCGAGGACCCGGAACACCTCGGCGACCTTCAGCGGGCTGTAGTGCGGCAGCAGCACTCCGCCGGAGCCGACGCGCATGTGGCGGGTCTCGGCCGCGACCCTGGCGACCATGATCTCCGGGGCGGGGCCCGCGAAGGAGGGCGTGGCATGGTGCTCGGCGAGCCAGTAGCGGTGGTAGCCGAGCCGGTCCACGAAACGGGCCAGCTCCAGGGAGTTGTGCAGGGCGGTGGCCGGGGTGGATCCCTCCGGCACGACGGACTGGTCCAGAACGGACAGTTTCACGCTGGTCTCCTTCACGGGTCGGTGCCGGGCTCGTGCGCGCCCCGGCGCCCGCGCACGCCGTACGCGGGGCCGGACCGCCGGGCACGGGCGGGCCGGAAGGAGGGGACGACGTGGCTAAGGGGTGGCGGCCTGGGCCACGGTGTGCCGGAAGCGGGCGACGAGCGAGGCCCAGCGGTCGTCGAACGAGGCGACGTCGAGCAGCCCCGTCAGTTCCTCACGGCAGCGGGCCTCGGCCCGCTCGCCCCGCTCGGCACCCGCCGGTGTGAGCGTGCAGTACACACCGCGGCGGTCGTGTTCGCAGGAGACCCGGGCCGTGAGACCCTTCTTCTCCAGCCGGCTGACGAGTCGGCTCATGGACGACTGATCGAGCCCGACGGCGGCGGCCAGCTCCTGCACCCGAGTGCCTCGCTCATGGCCGCGCCGAAGCTCGATCAGCACCATCAGCTCGGGCAGCGAGATCTGGTACTCGCTCGTGAGCGTCCGCTCCAGCGACTGATTGAGCTGACCGACCATCAGCGTCAGCCGACGCCACAGGTCGAACTCACCGGGACGCCCGGCGCGGTCATCGGCCGACATGTGCGCCTCCCCTTCGTTCGCTCCCCTCCCACTATAGCCGTCTCCATGCACGATACATGTCGATGCATGCATTTATCGTGCGCCTTCCCGGGACAGCCTGCCCCAATGAGCCGTCACCCGGCAAGGAAATCACAGATCTGTCCGAAAATTAGATGCAGGCGCCTGCATTTATGTCTAGGGTTGGACGCACAGAGAGCGCGGCATGTCCAGCGCCGGTTCCCGGCGTGCCCAGCTCCCGTCGAGGCATGCGCCCACCAGCACGGCGCTTCCATGTCCGTCCCCGACTGCATCGATCCCAGGCGGTACGTATGACACGCGGAACTCCCGAATCCTCCACGGCACCCGAGGCGACCACGGAGCCCTCGCACGCCGCTTCAGCGGCAGCGGAGACGGCTGCCGCGACGAGCGACAAACTCGACCCGGCGTTTCTGCGCATGGCCGCCGTCCTGCTGCTCGCCCTGCTGATGGCGCTGCTCGACGAGACGATCGTCAACGTCGGTGTCAAGACGCTCAGCGGTGAGTTCGGCTCGCCGCTCGCGACCGTCCAGTGGGTCACCGCCGGTTATCTGCTCGCTGTCGCCGTCGCCACGCCGTTCGCGGGCTGGGCCGTCGACCGCTTCGGCGGCCGCACGATGTGGCTCACCGCCGTCTTCCTGTTCGTGCTCGGCTCGACGCTGGCCGGCTTCGCCTGGTCGATCGAGTCGCTGATCGTGTTCCGGGTGCTCCAGGGCCTCGGCGGCGGCATGATCGTGCCCGTCGTGCAGAGCGTCCTGGCAACGACCGCGGGCCCCGCGCGGGTCGCCAAGGCCATGGCGCTGATCTCACTGCCGCTCACCCTCGGCCCGATCCTCGGCCCGCTCCTCGGCGGTGTCCTCGTGGACGCCGTGAGCTGGCGCTGGATGTTCCTGATCAACCTGCCCATCGGTCTGGTCGCCCTGCTGCTCGCGCTGCGCACCCTGCCCGCCGACCAGCACGCCGGCCGTCCGGAGGAGCGCCTGGACGTCCTCGGCCTGGTGCTGCTCTCCCCCGGCTTCGCCACGCTGGTCTACGGCTTCACGACGGCCGCGCACTCCGGTGACGCCTCGTCCCCGAAGGTGCTCGTCGCCTTCGCCGTCGGCGCGCTGCTGCTCCTCGGGTATGTGGTGCACGCGCTGCGCACCTCGGTCACGCCGCTCATCGATCTGCGCATGTTCGGCAAGCGCGGCTTCACGATGGCCGTCATCACGATGTTCCTCGTCGGCGGCGTCGCCAACGCCCTGCTGTTCCTGACCCCGCTGTACTACCAGCAGTCCCGTGAGTTCGGCGCCCTGCACGCCGGTCTGCTGCTGATCCCCTCCGGTGTCCTCGGCGCCGCCGGTGCGATCACCTCCGGCAAGACGGCGAACAAGGTCACCGCACGGCTCACCTCCACGGCCGGCATGCTGGTCACCGCGCTCGGCGCGCTCGCCTTCACCCGGATCGGCTCCGACACGAACACCATGTTGCTGTCCGTCGCGTTCGGCCTCACCGGCTACGGCATCGGTCTGACCGCGCCCGGCACGATGGCGTTCATGTACAAAGCCGTCGGCGAGGCCAGCGCGCCGCGGGCCACCAGCGCGCTGTTCATCTTCAACCAGATCGGCGGCGCGCTCGGCATCGCGGTCATCGCGATCACCCTGCAGGAGCGGCTCGGCACGTCCGGCGGGCACCCCGCCGGGGCATACGCCGGCTCGTACTGGGTCATCATCGCCTTCAGCGTGATCGCGGCCCTCGCGGCCCTGACCCTCCCCGGTTCCTTCCGCGCGGAGGCCCCGCCGGAGCAGCCCGCCGAGGGCAAGGACCCCCTCACGGAATCCACCCCCGCCTGATCCCTCCCTCCCCACCTTCCCCGGCCCGCCCAGTCCCCCCTGGCGGGCCGGTTCCCTTCTCACGCCGCCTCCACCGCCGCCTCCACCGCCGCCTCCATCGCCACCTCCCCCGTCGCCTCTCCCGCCGCCCCGACCGCCGCAGGCAGCCGGCCGGCGCGCCCCATGGCCGCTGGACCAGGAATCCAGCGCCCCCGCCTACACCTGGGAGAGCCCACAGCATCCCCTGCTCGCGAGGACAACAGTGAAGGCACTGGTCACCGCCACCCTGAACCCGCTCACCCTTGAGCTGCGCTCCGTACCCGACCCCAGCCCACGCCCGGACGAGGCCCTCATCGAGGTCCACGCGACGGCCCTGAACAGGGCCGACCTCCTTCTCGCGGTCCGCCGCCCGGTCGGCTCCCCCCTGGGTCTGGACGTCGTCGGCACGGTCCTGCGCCCCGCCGCCGACGGCAGCGGCCCACCCGCGGGCACCCGCGTCGCCGGCCTCGCCGTGAACAACGCCTGGGCGGAGCTTGCCGCGGTCCGCACCAACCGCCTGGCGGTCGTCCCGGACGGCGTCACCGACACCGACGCCGCCGCCCTCCCCGTCGCCGGCCTCACGGCCTTGTACGCGCTCCAGAAGGCCGGCTGGCTCCTCGGCAGGCACACCCTGGTCACCGGCGCGAGCGGCGGCGTCGGCCGCCTGGCCGTGCAACTGGCCCGTCTGGGAGGCAGCGAGGTGACCGCCTGGGTCGGCTCCGAGACCCGCGGCGCGGGACTCGCCGGCTTCGGCGCGCACATCGTCGCGGGCTATGACCAGCCGCCCGCCGACCCCGTCGACATCCTCGTCGACAGCGTCGGCGGCGACGTGTTCAGCAGCGGCTACCAGCTGCTGCGCCGCGGCGGTGTGGCCACCGTGTTCGGCAACACGGTCCGCGCCGAACTGCGGCTGCCCGCCGACTGGGGCCACGCCCGCCCCGGCGTCCGGATCGAGTACCTCTTCCTGCTCGACGAGGTCGGCCGGCGCGATGTACCGGCCGACCTCGCCCTGCTGCTCGACCTGGTCGCCACCGAAAAGCTCGTGGCCTCACCGGGCCTGCTCACCCCCTGGACCGACCCGCAGCGCGCGATCGCCGCCCTGCACTCCCGCACGGTCGACGGCAAGGTCGTCCTGTCCATGTGATCCATGTGATCCATGTGACCGCGGCACCCGGACGCGCCACCGCACCGCGGGTACCCGCCCGGCACCGCCTCCGGGTGCCGCGTACGGCGGACCCGGGCGGTACGCGACACCCGGCGCCGTACCCGCCGCACCGTGAGCCCGCCCCTCACTCCCACTCACCGCACCGCGAGGTCCCATGCGACTGATCAGCTACCACGAGCACGGTTCCCCCGACGTCCTGCGGGTCGAGGACGCCCCGGTGCCCACGCCGGGCCCGGGCCAACTGCTTCTGCGCACCGAGGCCGTCGGCGTCAACTTCATCGAGACGCAGTTGCGCGGCGGCACCGCTCCGTTCCCGTCCCCGCTGCCCGGCCGGCCCGGTGGTGACGTGGTGGGCCGGGTCGAGGCGCTCGGCCCGGGCACCGACGGGCCCGCGCCCGGCACCCGCGTCACGGCGTTCGGCGTGCCCGCCGCGTACGCGGACCAGGTCGTCGCCGACGCCGAACGCACCCTTGCGGTGCCCGAGGACATCGACGCGGCCACCGCGACCGCGCTCGGCTCCACCGCGCAGACCGCGTGGAGCGTCCTCGACGCGGCCCGGATCGCCAAGGGCGACACGGTGCTCGTGCACGCGGCGGCCGGTGCGATCGGCCACCTCGTCACCCAGCTCGCGAAGCTGCGCGGCGCGGACCGGGTCATCGGCACGGTCGGCTCGCCCGCCAAGGCCGACTTCGTCCGCGCGCACGGCGCCGACGACGTCGTCTGCTACCGGCGTCCGGGCTGGGCGGACACAGTCCGCGAACTCACCGGCGGCCAGGGCGTCGACGCCGTGCTCGACAGCGTCGAGGGTGCCGTGTTCAAGGACGGCCTGAAACTGCTCAAGCCGTACGGGCGGCTCGTCTACTACGGCTTCGCGGGCGCCGACGGCGAGGTCGCGAAGGTGACGATGACCGAACTCCTCGGTCTCACCTACGTGGTGGGCACCTCACTCGACGCGTGGGCGAAGGCCGACCCGGCACGGGTCGCACAGGCGCGTGCGGAGCTGGTCCGGCTGGTCGCGTCCGGCGGCCTGCGTGTCGCCGTGCACACCACCCTGCCGCTCACCGAAGCGGCCGAGGCCCACCGGATCCTCGAGAGCCGTTCGCAGCTGGGCCGTGTCGTCCTCGTCCCCTGAGCCGTCCCCGAGCCCGCACCCCGAGGGAGCCCATGCCATGACCCGGAGAACGGAACAGCCCGGTTCGACCGGCACACCGCCGCCCGCGCCCCTGCCCGGTCCCGAACCCGACGAGACCGTGCCCGTCCTGATCGCCGGGGCCGGCCCCGGCGGTCTCAGCACCGCGGTCTTCCTCGGCCTGCACGGCGTACCGGCGCTGGTGGTCGAGCGTCACCCGAGCACATCGACCGCGGTGAAGGCCACCGGCCAGTACCCGCACACCATGGAGGCGCTGGCCATCGCGGGCGTCGCCGAGACCGTGCGGGAGCGGGGGCGCGCGTATCGCAGCGACTTCCACATGGTCGTCGCGGAAACCCTGGCGGGCCCGGTGCTGCGCACGCTGCTGAGCGGCGACCAGCTGAGCATGCGGCATGTGTCCCCGCAGGACTGGGGCACCGCGAGCCAGTCCACCGTGGAGGCGGTGCTCGCCGCCCGGGCTACGGAGCTCGGCGCACGGCTGCGCTTCTCGACCCGGCTGACGTCACTCACCCAGGACGCCGACACGGTCACCGCGGTCACCGAGCACACGAAGACCGGCGAGCGGCGCGTGATCCGAGCGCGGTATCTGGTGGCCGCGGACGGCTGGCGCAGCGGCATCCGGCAGTCCCTCGGCATCAAGATGCGCGGCCGGGGCACGGTGGGCAAAGTGCTGCGCGTCCTGTTCGAGGCCGATCTGAGCGAGCCGCTGTCGCACACGGACGGCGCCGCCGACGGCCGCCGCTTCACCGCGCTGCACGTGGGCCGCGCGGTCCTGTTCAACACCGAGATCCCCGGCCTGTACGGGTACTTCCGCGACCTCACGCCCGAACTGCCGGAAGGCTGGTGGACGAGCGAGGACACCGTCGCCGCGCAGATCCGCGCCGACCTCGGCATCCCGGACACCCCCCTGAAGATCGAGGAGATCGGCGACACGGAGATCTCCTGCGGGGTCGCCGAGCGCTTCCGCGAGGGCCGTGTGCTGCTCGTCGGCGACGCCGCGCACGTGATGCCGCCGACCGGCGGCATGGGCGGCAACACCGCCTATCTGGACGGGCTGTACCTGGGCTGGAAGCTCGCGGCCGTGCTGAACGGCACGGCGGGCGACGCCCTGCTCGACAGCCACGACGCCGAACGCCGTCCGTATGCCTCGGAACTGGTGGAGCAGCAGTTCGCCAACCTCGTGGACCGGATCTCGCCCGAGCTCGCCGACGGGTCCCTGGCCGAACCACTGCCGCCGCCGGTGATCGCGTTCGGCTACCGCTTCCCGAAGGGCGCCGTACTCACCGAACCCGACGACGACGGCGAGCTGTTCGAGGACCCCGCCCGGCCCACCGGCCGGCCGGGATCCCACGCCCCGTATGTCCCGCTCACCCGCACGGACGGCTCGGCCACCTCGACGACCGCTCTGTTCGGCCATGCGTTCGTCCTGTTCACCGGGCCGGACGGGGCAGCGTGGGCGGAAGGCGCCGCCGCCGCGGCGAACACGCTCGGCGTCGTCGTCCAGGTGCACCGCGTCGGCCCCGGCACCGGACTGCTCGACACCGACGGGGCGTTCGCCGCCGCGTACGGCATCGGCCCCGACGGGGCCGCCCTGGTGCGGCCCGACCGGTTCGTGGCCTGGCGTTCCGCCGGGGCGCACCCGGACCCGGCGGCCGAGATCGAACGCGTACTGCGGCATGTGCTGCACCGGCCCGCGCCGTGAACACCCCGGTGCGCCGCACCCCGCAGGCCCCGGCACCGCCCTGCGGCGCCCGAGCGCACCGCATCCGACCCTCCGTGAAAGTCGTCGTGAAATCGTCGTGAAATCGTCGTGAGAGGAACCCCCATGGCAGTGGCAGAAGCAGCCGCCCGGAGCAAGAACGCGCAGGCGGGGAACCGGCGGGTCGCGCTGGTCACCGGTGGCACGAGCGGCATCGGCCTCGCCGTCACCGAACTGCTCGCGGAGCAGGGGCACGCGGTGTTCCTGTGCGGCCGGAACAGTGACACGGTCACCGCCGTCGTGGACAAGCTGCGCAGTCGCGGCTTCGAGGTCGACGGCGTCCCCGCCGACGTCACGTCGAAGCCGGACGTCCAGCGCCTGGTCCGCTCCGCTGTGGACCGCTACGGGCCGATCCACGTCCTCGTCAACAATGCCGGGCGGGGCGGTGGCGGCGTGACCGCCGAACTCCCGGACGAGCTGTGGGAGGCGGTCATCGAGACCAATCTCAACAGCGTCTTCCGTGTCACGCGCGAGGTGCTGTCCCACGGCGGCATGCTGGAGCGCGGCCACGGCCGCATCATCAGCATCGCCTCCACGGGGGGCAAGCAGGGTGTCGAGCTGGCCGCCCCGTACTCCGCGTCGAAGCACGGCGTCATCGGCTTCACCAAGGCGCTCGGCAAGGAGCTCGCCCAGTCCGGCATCACCG
The DNA here is from genome assembly GCF_039525155.1 of Streptomyces thermoalcalitolerans. Classification (NCBI taxonomy): domain Bacteria; kingdom Bacillati; phylum Actinomycetota; class Actinomycetes; order Kitasatosporales; family Streptomycetaceae; genus Streptomyces; species Streptomyces thermoalcalitolerans. The sequence continues at coordinate 160,990 of NZ_BAAAHG010000001.1, forward strand.
TGAACGCGGTCTGCCCCGGCTATGTGGAGACACCGATGGCGGCCCGGGTGCGCCAGGGCTACGCGGCGCACTGGGGCATCACGGAGGAGGAGGTGCTGACGAGGTTCCAGGCGAAGATCCCCCTCGGCCGCTACTCGACCCCCGAGGAGGTCGCGGGCCTCGTCGGCTACCTCGCCGGCGACCTGGCCGCGTCCATCACGGCCCAGGCCCTGAACGTGTGCGGCGGTCTGGGCACCTACTGACGGCAGGCGGCTCGGGGCGGGCAGCGCGGCCCCGCCCGCGCCTTGAGCGGTACGCCCCCGGGAATTCCGGGCGCGCCCGGAAACCGCCGGCGCGCCCCCGGCAGAAACGAGAGACCCTGGTGAGGTTCTATACGGCGGACCGGCTGGTCACCGGCGAGCGCGGCAGATGCATCCGGTATGGCGGCGTGCTGGTGGACGGGGGGCTGATCCGGTGGGCGGGGCCCGATCGCGAGGTGCCGCGGCAGCTGCGGCGGAAGAGCGAGCATGTGGAGCTGGGACCACTGACGCTGCTGCCCGGATTCATCGACAGCCACGTCCATCTGGCGCTGGACGGCGCGCCCGGAGCGATGGACCGGATGCGGGCCGCCTCCGACGACGAGCTGTATGCGCTGATGCTGCGCAACGCGTCCGAGCTGCTGTCCGCGGGCGTGACCACCGCCCGCGACCTCGGCGCGCCCGGCGGCCTCGGGGTGCGCGTCCGCGACGCGATCGGTTCGGGCCTCGCTCCGGGGCCCGAACTGATCGTGTCGGGGGCTCCGCTGACCGTGCCGGGCGGCCACTGCTGGTTCATGGGCGGCGCCCATGTCGGCGAACAGGCACTGCGGCAGGCGGTACGGGATCAGGCTCGCGCCGGTGTCGACGTCATCAAGGTCATGGCGACCGGGGGCGCGCTGACGCAGGGGTCGGCCTCGTGGCAGGAGCAGTTCCCGGAGCGGGAGCTCGCGGCAATCGTCGACGAGGCCACCCGTGCGGGCCTTCCTGTCGCCGCGCACGCGCACGGCACGGAGGGGATAGCGACTGCCCTGCGGGCTGGAGTGCACACCATCGAGCACTGCAGCTTCCTCGACGCGTCCGGCGCGATCGCCCCGGACCACGACCTGCTGCGCCGCCTGGCCGCGCGCGGTGTCCACGTCTGTCCGACCATCAGCGTCCGTTTCACCGCGCGCCGGGACCGGCACGACCCGCGTCGGCTGCCCGCCCTGCCGGCCCTGTACGAGCAGGGCATCCCCATCATCGCCGGCACCGACGCAGGCACCGACGGCGCGCCCCACCACGCGTATGTCGAGGGTCTGATCGGCATGGCCCGGCTCGGTCTGCCGCCTGCGGAAATCCTGGAGGCCGCGACATCCCGGGCGGCCCGCGCCCTGCGTGTCGAGACGCTGACCGGCCGGATCGCAGCCGGTCTGCGCGCCGACCTGATCGCGGTCGAGGGCGATCCGCTGCGCGACATCACGGCACTGCGAGCTGTGCGCCTCGTCGTCGCGAAGGGGCAGGAGATCCGCCCACCGTCCCGGCCACCCCGCACCGACGCACGGGCACAGTGAACGGCACGGACGGCTCGGGGCGCTGTGAACGGACGGGACCGCGGGCGAGCACGGCGGGAGTACGAGCACGAAGTGTTGCGGCCGTGGAGACGGCGCCGGAGGCTGAAGCCTCACTCCATCACCTTTCCACCGCCACCGGCGACGTTTCCCTCATGCATGAGGAACCCGAACAGCCCGCGCCCGGCACACCGCCGTCCCCGTCCCCGGCCCCTCTGGCTCTCCCCCTGGCCTGCGCCTTGTTCACCCGGGACGCCGTATCGACCGCCGCCCGGCTCCTGGGGCTCTCCCCGGATCCCGTTCCGTCCCCCGGCTCCTCGCCGTACGCTCGCGCTCTCGGTCTTTGAGCGGGGCGGATCGCACGGCCGTCAGCAGGATCGTGGAGCGCCGCGCGTTTCCCATGACGCGTCATCGGACACTTCGGGGCTCCCATCCGATGGACTACGTCTGTTACCGCCGAGCGCGACCGATGACGCCGACTTCAGCAGATGTCCGTCCGGATCATGCACGGCCCGCGGTTTGTGCCACGGCGTCGGAACGACGGACATCGCCAGATCAAGGCCACTTTTGCGGGTCGTCGCCGCGAGCAGGACCGAGATGACCCGACGACGGCCGATCCCAATGCGTACGCTTCTCTCATGCCGTACTGTGCAAACCTGCGGCACACGGTCGTCCTGCGTGCGCAGGTTCCCTGCTGCGCTCTCTCCTTGAGAGTCGGCACCAACTGCTTGTGCATACATACAGGTCGGTTGGCTGTCGCGATCACCCGGCAGGGTCTTCCGACCGTGACCGCGAGTCCCTGCGCCTGCAGGGGTGGCCCTTGAGAAGCTGGGTCTCCAAAGTGCTCCCCGCCCTATGCGGGGTTGAGATGGCGGTGCGCTGTCAAGAGCCAGCCTAGGGCTGAGAGGCTGATACTTCAGAGCTGGCAACTGAGAAGCTGGTTTCTCCAAGGGCAGGGATAGCAACAGGCTTTTTTCTGAGCAACACACAAGCTGCCCAGCAAGCCAGTAGGCTGCCACCGTAAGCAAGTTGGGCACTACAGCCCGTGTGGCTCCCATGCCCAAAAACGACCGGACCCGCGTATCAACTTCCCGCGTCACCGGGAAGAGCGGGTCCGGTCTGTCCTCGACTCAAGGACGAAAGGAAGTCTACGTGAGCACTGGAAACCTGGCAGCTCATGCCTCCACCCCTCCGCCGGAGCCGTTCTGGCAGGGGCTGCTGATGGTGATGCTCTCCGCCGTTCCGTCCACGGCCGCCTCGTCCGCCACATCCCCCTCCCTGTCCGCGCTTTGCGGGTGCCTGCCCTTTCCGTTCGCGCCATGGGTATGGGTTTTGGTGGTCGTGATGGTGGTGCTTCTGCTGCGGCCGGGCGAGGCAGGCTGGCGCTTCGCCTGACACGCAGGTACTGCGGAGCGTTCACCGCCGTCCTGCGGTGAACGCTCCGCAGCCCTCCACCCCGTTTGTGTTGACAGCCCACTACCACGCCATCCGCAGGCCGGACCCCTTTTGTCGCTTTGTCCGCACAGAAAGAGGACAAGCATGTCTCATGAACGCCCGAGTCCATGGTTGGACCACGTTCTGCTGCCGCTCGACCAGTTGTCGGTAGCCACGCGGCAGGTGTGGGCGAAGCACGAGCGGAAGACGGACAGTTGGCTTCCGCTGTGGCGTCACATGGCGGACAGCGGGGCAGTCGCCGGGCTGCTGTGGCAGCACTGGCTGCCTCGGTCCGTTCGGACACTGGTGGGCGAGGCCCTGCCCGCCGGTGAGGCGGACGCGTATGTCCTCGTACGTTTTCTGGCTGCCGTCCATGACGTGGGGAAGGCCACCCCTGCCTTCGCGTGTCAGGTCGAGTCCCTGGCCGGGGCGATGCGAGACGTCGGCCTCGACATGCCCATGGCGCGCGAGTACGGCCAGGACCGTCGACTGGCCCCGCACGGACTGGCCGGACAGTTGCTGCTGCAGGAGTGGATGGCGGAACGCTTCGGTCTGCGTGGCCGTGCGTCCGGACAGTTCGCGGTCGTCGCGGGTGGTCACCATGGAGTACCGCCCGATCATCAGCAGATTCACGATCTGCAGCTGCGTCCGCACTTGCTGCGGCATCCAGGACCGAGCGAGAACGTATGGCGTCAGGTCCAGTACGAGCTGATGGACGCCTACGCCCAGGCGACCGGGGCCAGGAGCAGACTGCCGGAGTGGGGGCAGGTCCGGCTGCCGCAGACGGTGCAAGTGGTTCTGACAGCAGTGGTGATCCTTGCGGACTGGATCGCCAGTGCGCCCGAGCTGTTTCCCTACGATCCGGAGAGCTGGCAGCCGTCGGGGCCGCTGGGCGAGCAGCGCAGGCTCCGTACCGCCTGGGACGAGCTGGATCTGCCCAAGCCGTGGAGTCCCGAGGAACCTCAGCACTCCCCCGTCGAGTTGTTCGCCCGGCGCTTCCCCAAGCTCAAAGGCTCGGCGATCCGGCCGGTTCAGTCCGAGGCCGTGCAGGCGGCGCGCTCCATGCCCGAGCCGGGGCTGCTGGTGATCGAGGCCCCCATGGGCGAGGGGAAGACCGAGGCGGCACTGGCTGCCGCAGAGGTTCTGGCGGCGCGGTCCGGTGCCGGCGGGGTGCTGGTGGCCCTGCCCACGCGTGCTACGGGGGACGCCATGTTCCCTCGTCTGCTGGAGTGGTTGGAACAGCTCCCCGCTGACGCGGAGGAGGAAAACCGTCGTCTTACGGTCGTCCTGGCCCACGCCAAGGCGGCACTCAACAGGCTGTGGGCAGGCCTCCTGCGCCGGAGGCAGCCGTCCCTCCTCAGTATTGATCCGGATGAACGACACCAGCAGGGTGAAGCGAACGCCAAGCCTTCCGTCCTGCATGCGCACCAGTGGTTGCGCGGTCGCAAGAAGCAGTTGCTGGCGTCTTTCGGGGTAGCGACGATCGACCAGGTGCTGTTCGCCGGACTGAAGAGCCGTCACTTGGCTCTGCGGCATCTGGCTGTGGCGGGCAAGGTCGTGGTGATCGACGAGGTGCACGCCTACGACGCCTACATGGGGCGCTACCTGGAGCGTGTGCTGGAGTGGCTGGCGGCGTACCGGGTTCCGGTGGTGCTGCTGTCGGCCACGCTGCCGCAGGAGCGGCGTCGTGCGTTGGTGGCCGCCTACGCCGGTCCGGCGGCGGACGGCGTGGAGACGAACGTCGACGCCTATCCCCTGATCACTGCCGTCTGTTCGGGACAGCCGGTTCTTTCGACACGGCCGTCGGCTGCCTCCGGCCGGCGAACACAGGTGGCACTGGAGCGGCTGGACGACGACCTGGAGGTGCTGGCCGACCGCCTTGAGCGGGAGCTGGCCGACGGCGGCTGCGCGCTGGTCGTGCGCAACACCGTGGACCGGGTCCTGCAGACCGCGGACATATTGCGGCAGCGCCTGGGCGAGGACGCGGTCACGGTGGCGCACTCACGCTTCCTCGCCGCGGACCGGGCGGCGAAGGACGCCGAGCTGCTGCGCCGGTTCGGCCCGAACGGGAAGGAGCGTCCCGCCCGCCATGTGGTCGTGGCCAGCCAGGTGGCGGAGCAGTCGCTCGACATCGATTTCGATCTGCTGGTGACGGATCTGGCTCCGGTGGACCTGGTGCTGCAGAGGATGGGACGTCTGCACCGGCACCGGCGTCCCCGGCCACGGCGCCTGTCCCAACCGCGTTGCCTGATCACCGGAGTGGACTGGTCCGCGACGCCACCGCAGCCGGTCAAGGGAACGTGCGCGGTGTACCGGAGCGAGTACGTCCTGCTGCGCTCCCTTGCCGTGCTGGAGCCGTACCTCGATGGCGCGGCTCTGGAGCTGCCTGGCGACATCAGCCCGCTGGTGCAGACGGCCTACGGCGAGCAGCCCGTCGGTCCACGGACGTGGGCGCAGAAGCTGAGCGAGTTGCGGGAGGCGCATGAGGAACTGCTCGCCGAGAAGCGGGAGAAGGCCGGCAGTTTCCTCCTCGGTCCGGTCGGGCGACCGGGGCGGCCGGTGTACGGATGGCTGGAGGCCGCCGCCGGTGACGCGGATGACACCCGTGAGGGACGCGCCCAGGTACGTGACAGTGCGGAGACGCTCGAGGTGTTGGTCGTTCAGCGGCAGGCCGACGGTCGGCTGACCACGGTGCCGTGGCTGGACGACGGCCACGAGGGGGGTCGAGGTGGACTGGAGCTGCCGACCGACTTCGCTCCCAGTAGGCGCGCCGCCGAGGCGGTGGCCGCGAGCGCGCTCACTCTGCCGGGTCGTTTCAGCTCGCCATGGTTGATCGACAAAACGATCGCCGAGCTGGAGCAGTTCATGGTTCCCGCCTGGCAGGCAAAGGACTGCCCGTGGCTGGCGGGGGAGCTGATTCTCGTGCTCGACGCCGATTGTCAGTGCCGTCTGGCAGGCTTTCAGCTCACCTACAGCCGTGCCGACGGCCTGCGGGTGACGTCTCCTGGCGTGCCCGCGGTCAGGGACGGTGCAGCGGGGGAAGGCGCGCAGGCGCCACCGGAGGACGACGAATCCCACGAGGGGGGTATGCGTGAGCAGGGTGAGCACGCGGCCGGAGCCGGCTCCGGTACTGCTGTCGCAAGCCGTACGGCATCTGCCGGGGCCGGCGTGGTGAGCGCACAGGGTTCCGGGGCGGACGGTCCGCCGTCCTTCGACCTGGTGTCCATGCCATGGTTGCCGGTGCAGCGCGCGGACGGAACGGTGGAGGAGGTCTCCCTTCTCGATCTGTTCGAACAAGCCGATGGGCTGCGGCGGCTGGTGGGGGACGTACCCACGCAGGAGATCGCCTTGCTGCGGCTGTTGCTGGCGATCCTGTACGACGCATTGGACGGTCCGGCCGAGATCGAGGACTGGGAGGACCTGTGGGTGTCGCCCCGGCCGTTCGCGCCGGTGGCCGACTACCTTGCTCGCCACCGGGACCGGTTCGATCTCTTCCACCCCGAGCGGCCGTTCTACCAAGTCGCCGACCTACGCACAGAAAAAGGAGAGATCGCGCCGCTCGCCCGGATCGTTGCGGATGTGCCGGTGGGGGAGCCCTTCTTCACCATGCGGCAGCCCGGTGTCGAGACGCTGTCGTATGCGGAGGCCGCCCGGTGGCTCGTGCACGCCCACGCCTACGACACCTCCGGCATCAAGTCCGCCATGGTCGGCGACAAGCGAGGAAAGGCAGGCAAGGTCTACCCGCTGGGGGTGGGCTCTTTGGGCAACCTCGGTGGTGTCCTCGCCGAGGGGAAGACGCTGCGCGAGACCTTGCTGCTCAACCTCATTGCCCTGGAGGAGACGGGGACGGACTGGGACACCTCCGAGGAGGACATGCCGGTCTGGCGGCGCCCCGTCCCGCCGGGCCCCGGTGAGCGCGACGGCACCTGCGGCCCGGCCCGGCCCGCAGGTCTTCGCGACCTGTACACCTGGCAGTCCCGCAGGATCCGGCTCCACGCTGAGGGCGGCGCGGTCACCGGGGTGGTGCTCGGCTACGGCGACCCGCTGGTCCTGGCGGCGCCGTGGAAGCTGGAGCCGATGTCAAGCTGGCGGCGCAGCGAGACGCAAGAGAAGAAGCAGGGGCGCAGCCCGGTGTACACACCGCTGCGGCACGACCCGAGCAGGGCGGCCTGGCGCGGGCTGGGTTCCCTGCTCCCGGCTCGCAGGCAGGTGACGGACGGCGGCAAGCGGGGCGAACCCGACCGGGTGCTGCGGTCCGGCATCACCCGCTGGTTGACGCAAGTGATCACGACCAGTGAGTTCTCTCCCGGGACCCTGGTCAGGCTGCGCCTGGTCGGTGCGGTCTACGGCACGCAGCAGTCCGTGATCGACGAGATCGTGGACGACTCCGTGTTCCTGCCGGTAATCACCCTGCACGAGGCGAACCCGGTGTACGGCGCCGCCGCCGTCGACGCGGTCAGCGACGCCGAGCTGGCCGTGGGCGCTCTGGGCCAGCTCGCCGGCAACCTGGCGCGCGCCGCGGGAAGCGACCCGACAGCTCCCGTCGCCGCTGCCCGCGATCTGGGCTTCGGCGCCCTGGACGGTCCCTACCGGGAATGGCTGAAGGACCTGCTGGACTTCTCGGACCTGGAGACGGCTCGCCGACAGTGGCGGGAGACGGTCCGCGAGCATCTCGAACGGCTCGGCCGACAGCTGCTCGACTCCGCAAGCCCCGCCGCGGACGAAGGGCGCATGATCGACGTCCCCGGACAGGGCAGCCAGCTGATGGACAGCGGCCGTGCCGAACAGTGGTTCAGAGCCCGCCTGTACAAGGTCCTGGGCCCGCCGAGCCGGCCCGCCACCGCCCCGGTACAGACCCTGCCGGGCCCTCGCCTCGCCGACCCCGACCGCGCGGAGAGCGCACGATGACGACCACGACACCACACACCGAGCCCGCTCTCGCCACATCGAAGCAGGGCAATGACGACAAGCGCCGTCCCTCCGTGCCCCGCTCCGTCGCCCAGAGGACCGTCGACCGGCTGCAGAGCGGCTACCGCCAGAACGACGCAGCCGCGGTCGCCGCGGTCGCCCGGCTGCGCCGAGAGGCCGGCCGCGACCTCTACACCTCACCCTCCAGCTGGGGCCTGGAATACCTGGACGATCTCGTCCGACTGCGGGAACAGCGCAGGCTGGAAGACCACGGCAGCAGCGATCCGTCGCCGCATCTATCGCACAGGATCAGGCTCCGGCAGGAACAGCAGGAAGAGCGTGAGGAGCGTGCGGTCCACCTTGCCGTGACTCTCTGGGCGCTCCATCAGCAGTCCATTCGGGACCACCCCATGCACGTTTCCGGCTGGTCCCTGGGCCGCGCCGTACGACGGCTCGCCGACGGCGGGACAGGAGCGCAGGACGAGCCGGCCCGCCCGTCGGCCGACAACCGGGCGACCGACCGCGGGGTGCATGCCGACTCACCCGTCCGAACCCGGTTCGTACGCATCGGGACCTCGGTGGACTTCGACATGCTCGGCCGCCGGCTGCGCGAGATGGTGCTGCTGCTGCGCAACGCCCGTATCCCCCTGGACTACGGCCTGCTCGCCGAACAGCTCTGCCACTGGCAGGACGAGGCGCTCCAGGGCAGTGTCAGGCGCTCCTGGGGCCGTGACTTCCACCGCTTCCACCAGATCTCACCGGCGAACGACGAGGAAGAGACTCCCTCTGCTTCCGCTGCCCGGACGCCGGACGCATCACTCGACGACGTCGGCGAGTAGCACACGCCACAGCCGCAAGACGACCGCTGTTCACTTCTTCTGCGCCCTGCCCGGCGCAGCATCCCGACAGAGAAACGGAACCATGGTGACCCGCACCATCCTCGACATCCACGTTCTCCAGACCGTTCCGCCGAGCAACCTCAACCGCGACGACACCGGAACGCCGAAATCCGCTTATTACGGAGGGGTGCGCCGCGCACGGGTCTCCAGCCAGGCCTGGAAGCGCGCGACCCGTAAGGCGTTCAACGACCTGCTGCCTCCCGAAGCACTCGGTGTCCGCACCAAGAAGGTTGCCGAGGCCCTGGCCGAGCGGATCATCGCCAAGGACGACTCCCTGGAGCCGGTGGCCGTCGAGCTGGCCGCCGAAACGCTGCAGGCGGCCACCGGCACCAAGATCGAGTCACCGAAGCGGAAGGGGAAGAACGGCGACGAGCCGGCCGCCTCCCCGACCTCCTCCTACCTGATGTTCCTCAGCCGGCGGCAGCTGGACGCCCTGGCCGACCTGGCGATCGAAGCCGCCGGCGGGACGGGGGACGTCGACGCCCTCAAGAACCACTTCAAGAAGAAGGAGAACAAGGTTGCGGCCCGGCAGGCCGTCGACTCCCGGCACTCGGTGGACATCGCCCTCTTCGGACGCATGGTCGCCGACTCCGCAGACCTGAACGTCGAGGCGGCCACGCAGGTGGCGCACGCCATCAGTGTGCACAAGTCGGACATCGAGTCCGACTACTACACGGCCGTCGACGACCTGAACACCGCCGAGGAATCCGGCGCCGGAATGATCGGCACCGTCGACTTCAACTCCGCCACCCTCTACCGCTACGCCGCCGTGGACGTCGACGAGTTGCAGCGCAACCTCGGGCTCGGGCTCCGGGACGACGAAGCACCCAGCGCACCGGTGGAGAAGGCCGTCACAGCGTTCCTGGAGGCGTTCATCACCTCCCTGCCGACCGGGAAGGTGAACACCTTCGGCAACCACACCCTGCCCTCCGCCGTAATCGTGAAGCTCCGCGACCGCCGTCCGGTCAGCTTCGTGAGCGCCTTCGAGGAGCCGGTGCCGCAGGGTCCCGGCGGCGGATACCTGCGCGAGAGCTGCCGCCGACTCGCCGCGTATGTCCCGGACCTGGAGAGGCAGTACGGCATCGAAACCCCCCAGGACCACAGCTGGGTCTTCCGCGTGGGCGACGAAACCGAAGCGCTGACCGAACTGGGCCAACAGGTCTCCCTGAAGGCGCTGCTGCAGGATGTCGGCAATGCCGTCGCCCAGCGACTCGCCTCCGGAGCCACCGCATGACAGTGCTGTTGCTGCGGCTCGCCGGGCCTTTGCAGTCCTGGGGCTCCGCGGCCCGCTTCGCCCGGCGCACCACGGAGAACGCGCCCACCAAGAGCGGCGTGCTCGGTCTGCTCGCCGCCGCCGACGGCCGTCCCCGCACCGCGAACCTCTCCGACCTGGCGGCCCTCCGGTTCGGCGTACGCATCGACCAGCCCGGTCTGCGGCTGCGCGACTTCCACACCGCCCACCACGCCGACTCCGGCAAGGCCATGCCGCTGTCGGAGCGCTTCTACCTCGCCGACGCCGTCTTCGTCGCCGGTGTCGAAGGCGAGCAGGCCCTGCTGCACCGTCTGTACCAGGGCCTGCTCGCCCCGCACTTCCTGCCCTACCTCGGCCGGCGCTCCTGCCCCCCGTCCCGCCCCCTCGACATGGGCCCGCCCAGGGCGGACATCACCTTGGAGGAGGCCCTGCGCACCGCACCGTGGCAGGCGTCCCCCTGGTACCAGCGGAAGCTGGCACGCCGGAAGAGCCGGAACGATGATGCGGCCGTCCCGGAGTCCCTGGAGATCCTCGTCGACTGCCCGCCAGGACAGCTCCCACACCTGTCCCTGCGCGACACACCGGTCAGCTTCGACCCACGACACCGGCAGTACCAACTGCGTGGTGTTCTCACCGGCCGGGTCGACCCACCGTCCTCCGCAGCACCCGACGTGTCCGAGTCGCACGACCCGACGACCCTGCTGCGCCCCCTCGATACGCCCGCAGGCACCGCCACGGCAGAGAACATCCCGAGGTCCAGCTGATGTATCTGACCCGCTTCCGCATCAACACCGCCCGCTCCGGCGCCCGCCGGCTCCTTGGCTCCCCCCACTTCATGCACGGCGCCGTGAACATGGCCTTTCCCGACGCCCCGTCCCGCAGCGGCGAGGGCCCACGAGTGCTGTGGCGCGTGGACCCGGCCGCCTCTGCCCGCGCCGATCTGTTCATCGTCAGTCCCGACCGCCCCGACCTGACCCACCTGGTCGAACAGGCCGGCTGGCCCAACCTCGACCAGCCGGGCTGGACCACCTTCGCCTACAAGGAGTTCCTCGACCGCCTCACCGTGGGCAGCACCTGGGCCTTCCGGCTCACCGCCAACCCCGTCCACCACATCCGCAAGGAAGGCGACACCGCAGGCTCCGCGACCAAGCGAACCGCCCACATCACGCCCCGCCATCAGATCGGCTGGCTGCTGGCCCGGCAGGAGCGCGCCGGCTTCGAGATCCTCCGCATCCCCCCGGAGCAGCAGCTGACGGAACACGGTCACGAGTATCAGGTGATCGTGCACAATCGGACGCCACTGCGGTTCCGCAAGGGCGCTCATGGCCGCTCCTCCCGCCATGACGTCCGCCTCACCCGGGTCACCTTCGACGGACGCCTGCGCATCACCGACATCGACGCCTTCCGCCGCACCCTCACCCACGGACTGGGCAAGGGCAAGGCCTACGGCTGCGGCCTGATGACTCTCGCCCCCGTACAAGCCTCATGAGCACCGTCAGCCAGCGCGCCGCCTCTTCTCCCCGAGAGCTCACCCGAGTCGGCGACCGGATCTCCTTCATCTACCTGGAACGCTGCACCATCCACCGCGAAGACAACGCCATCACGGCCACCGACGCGGATGGAGTCACCCACATCCCGTCCGCCACCATCGGCACTCTCCTGCTGGGGCCGGGCACCCGGGTGACCCACCAGGCCATGTCCGTACTCGGCGAATGCGGGGCAAGCGTCGTCTGGGTCGGCGAGCAAGGCGTGCGCTTCTATGCGGGCGGCCGAGCCCTGACCCGCTCCTCGCGCCTCGTGGAGGCACAGGCCACGGCCTGGGCAAACCGCCGTACCCGCCTCGCCGTCGCACGGGCCATGTACCGGCTGCGATTCCCCGACGACGATCCCTCCACCCGCACCCGCCAGGAACTGCTCAACATGGAAGGCCGCCGGGTCAAGGAGTGCTACCGCCGTGAAGCCGCCCGGACCGGCGTTCCCTGGCGTCGACGCGAATACCACCACGGCGACTTCTCCGCCGGCGACCCAGCCAACCAGGCCATCACCGCAGCCGCCCAGTGCATGTACGGCATCGCCCACGCCGTAGTGTGCGCACTCGGCTGCTCCCCCGGGCTCGGGTTCATTCACTCAGGCCACGAACGCTCATTCGTCCTGGACATCGCCGACCTCTACAAGACGGACATCGCCATCCCCGCCGCATTCGACGCGGCAGCACAAGGAGAAGACGATGTCGCCACCCGAACCCGCAGAGCACTCAGAGACCGCATCAACCAAACAGGCCTCCTCGACCGCTGCGTACAAGACATCAAAAACCTCCTCCTCGTCCACTACGACGACGGCCAGGAGACAGAGGAACAACCGACCAGGTCACACTCCAGACCGACCACGGCCGACTCGTGGCCGGTGGCCGCAACTACGGCGACACCGAGACCGGCCCCCGCTTGAGTGAGGAGCCGATCTGGTGACCGTCATCGTGCTCACCAACTGCCCTGCCGGGCTACGCGGTTTCCTCACCCGCTGGCTGCTCGAAATATCCCCGGGTGTCTTTCTGGGCTCCCCCACAGCCCGGGTGCGCGACATCCTCTGGGAAGAAGTCCGCCGCTACCGAGGCCAGGGCCGCGCCCTGCTCGCTTACCAGACCGACAATGAGCAAGGATTCACTTTCGCCACCCACGAACACGCGTGGCACCCCACCGACCACGAAGGCGTCACCCTTCTCCACCGTCCCTCACTTCGCACACCAGCCTCCTCCGCCCCTCACCCCGAGCCCGGACGCCAGGGTTGGAGCAAGGCGGCCAAGAGGCGCCGCTTTCGAGGCACCCGATGAGATTGATCCTTATTCAGCAGGTATGACCGTTTCTTTGAAAGGAAGTAAAACTCGGCACCCCTCCATATAAAACCGCAGGTCACGGCCTGTGGTCCCCGCGCATGCGGGGGTGGTCCCGCGGGTGAGTGTCATGCAAAGTGGCACTTTTCGTGGTCCCCGCGCATGCGGGGGTGGTCCCGCAAGCGCGACGTTCCGGCTCAAGCTCACGCTGTGGTCCCCGCGCATGCGGGGGTGGTCCCCGGTCAACTGCCGTAAAAGTCCACATAGTTGGGTGGTCCCCGCGCATGCGGGGGTGGTCCCGCGTCCCGTTCCTCCCGGGCGGTGTCCCGCTCGTGGTCCCCGCGCATGCGGGGGTGGTCCCGGGTCACCGCGCTGCTGGACCACCAGCCGCTCGTGGTCCCCGCGCATGCGGGGGTGGTCCCGCGTCCCGTTCCTCCCGGGCGGTGTCCCGCTCGTGGTCCCCGCGCATGCGGGGGTGGTCCCGGGTCACCGCGCTGCTGGACCACCAGCCGCTCGTGGTCCCCGCGCATGCGGGGGTGGTCCCGGGGCGAGGTCCGCGGCGTGGCGCATGGGGTCGTGGTCCCCGCGCATGCGGGGGTGGTCCCGGCGATCCACGCGGCGGCCAGACCGTCGTCGAGTGGTCCCCGCGCATGCGGGGGTGGTCCCGGCAAGAGCGCCGCCGATGTGGTGCTCACCGCGTGGTCCCCGCGCATGCGGGGGTGGTCCCTGCCGCTGGCTGATGAACGATGCCACGCTCAAGTGGTCCCCGCGCATGCGGGGGTGGTCCCAGTGGCCACCAAATTCGTCGCCGTGAACGTGAGTGGTCCCCGCGCATGCGGGGGTGGTCCCAGTGGCCACCAAATTCGTCGCCGTGAACGTGAGTGGTCCCCGCGCATGCGGGGGTGGTCCTCGCTCAATCCCGGCCAGGGGCCGAGGGGTGAGGTGGTCCCCGCGCATGCGGGGGTGGTCCCCGTTTCCGGTCCCGAACATCCGGGGTGTACGCGTGGTCCCCGCGCATGCGGGGGTGGTCCCCACCACGGGCTCGTCGTGCCGTACACGGGTAAGTGGTCCCCGCGCATGCGGGGGTGGTCCCTGCCCAGCCCATCTCCACGAGCGGCTCACCGAAACTGTGCAGGAGGTCATCACCCGGCCCCATCGCGGTGACGGAGCCGAAGCCGTCCGCATCGTCATCGACGACCGAGCCGCCCCGAACCCGACGACAAGAAACAGCAAGCCTCTTCGAGCTGATCCTCGATCAGGCGACGCCCGCCAAGCATCACGAGCGAGGTCCCGGGCTGACGGTCAAGATGTCTGACGTCTCACCCACGTTGTCCGGGGCCTCGCTGGTCATTCACCTACTCACTCAGCAAGCGGCGGGACTGCTGAAGATCCTGCGCCAGGCCGACCCGGTTCTGTTCTGCCGGGCAGCACCCCACCAGGGCGACCGAGCGGCTGACTTGCGCACGGGCCGCTCCCACAAGCACCTCCGGCGCGGAGGAGTGAACATGCAGGTGCTCGCCGGTCCGGATGGCTCGCTGCCATGGCCCCACCCGCGCTGCCGAGGCAGGCTCAGGCTCATGCATTCGACCTCCCCCTGCCCAAAGGTCGAGGGAGGTCAGGCCGTCGCATCGGCGCGCTCCCCGGTGAGGGCCTCCCAGGTGATGACGCGGTCGCACCAGCGGTGGAGGAGGGTGGGGTCGTGGCCGACGGCGAGCAGGCTCGCGCCGGTGGTGCGGCGGTAGTGCTCGACGGCCGCGACCAGGGCGGCGGCCGTGGAGGCGTCGAGCATGGCGGTCATCTCGTCGCAGATCAGCCGGCGCGGGCGCAGGACGAGGGCGCGGGCCAGGCAGGCGCGTTGGAGCTGGCCGTCGCTGACCTCGTGGGGGCGTCTGGTCAGCAGGTCGGGGGTCAGGCCGACCGCCGACGACAGTTCGGTGACGCGTTCGGGGATCTCCTCGTGCAGTCCGTTGGCGCGCAGTGGTTCGGCGATGAGGTCGGCGAGCCGCAGTCCGGGGTCCGCGGAGAGGCGTGGCTGCTGGAAGACGACGCCGAAGGTGGTGCGCAGTTCGCGCGGGGCGCGGTGGCGCCAGCGCCGTACGGGTTCGCCGTCGAGGAGCAGGGTGCCCGAGTCGGGGCGGTGCAGCAGGGCCGTGACGCGGGCGAGCGTGGACTTGCCGCAGCCGCTGGGGCCCAGCAGGCCCACGGCCTCGCCGGGCTCGATGGTCAGGGAGGCGTTCCGCACCACGGGGGCACGCCGGTCGTATCCGGCTGTGATCTCACGCAGTTCGAGCACGGACGTCCTCCGGGACATGGGGGTGGTGGCAGGCGACGTGGTCCGTCATCGGCGGCAGTACGGCGCAGGTGTCGGTGGCCCGGTCGCAGCGTTCGGCGAAGGCGCAGCCCTCGGGGAGGTTCCCGAGTTCGGGGGGCATGCCGGGGATGGGGGTGAAGGCGCGGTCGGGGAGGGCCTGGAGGAGGCCGCGGCTGTAGGGGTGGCGGGGGCCTGCCGCGCCGAAGAAGGCGGCGGCGTCGGCGAGTTCGACGATGCGGCCCGCGTACATGACGGCGACCCGGTCGGCGATGCGTTCGGCTGCCGCCAGGTCGTGGGTGATCATCAGCAGGGCGCGTCCGGTGCCGTCCTTGGTGTCCTCGGTGTCCACATGGCGCCGTAGTTCGTCGACCGTGCGGTTCACCAGGGGGCGGTCGAGTCCGGTGGTCGGCTCGTCGGCCAGCAGCAGAGGGGCGTCGCCGACGAGGGCGAGGGCGAGAGCGGCTCGTCCGGCCAGGCCGCCGGAGAGTTCGTGGGGGTAACGGTCGAGGTGGTCCGCGGGGAAGGCCGCGCGTGCGGCGGCTGCCTCGGCTGCGGTGCGCAGGGCGGCCCGGCCCCGGGTCCCGGTCAGCGCGGCGACCGTCTCCTCCAGCTGCGAGCGGACGGTGCGGACGGGGGTGAGGTGCACGGCGGGGCTCTGCGGGACGAGGCCGATCAGGCGGCCCCGGACCCGGCGGGCGAGGGTGCGTTCGCCGGCGGAGAGCAGCTCCAGGTCGCCGAGGCGGGCCTCCCCGGCGACCTGGGCGTTGGCGGGGAGCAGGCCGAGGAGGGCGGAGGCGAGGACGGACTTGCCGCAGCCGCTCTCGCCGATCAGGGCCAGGCACTCCCCGGCCGCCACGTCGAAGTGCGCGTCGGTGACGGCGGCGACCTGGCGTTTGCCGGGCATCAGGAAGCGCACCGACAGTCCGCGGACCGACAGGACGGTGGGTCGCTCGTTCACAGCGTCAGCTCCGATCGGCGACGAGGGTTGATCCGCTCCCGCCAGGCTCCGGCGAGACCGGCGAGGGCGAGGGTCGGGACGACGAGGAACAGGCCGGGGAAGAGGGTGGGCCACCACTGTCCGGCGAGGAGGGAGCCCCGTGCGCTCTGGATGAGGGTGCCGAGGCTCGCGGTGTGGGTGGGCAGGCCGAGGCCGAGAAACGACAGGGCCGACTCGTGCCACATGGCGTGCGGCACCATCAGGACGGCCGCGAGCGCGGCCTGGGGCAGTACGCCGGGCAGCAGGTGGCGTACCGCCACCCGCCATCGGGAGGCACCCGAGGAGACGGCGGCGTCGATGTACGGGCGGGAGCGCAGGGACAGGACCTCGGCGCGGACGATCCGGGCCGTCGACAGCCAGTGGGTCGCCGCGACCGACACCACCACCGGCCACACCCCCGGCCGGAACATGGCGACGATGAAGATGCCGAGCAGCAGGTGGGGCACGGACGAGATCGTGTCCACCAGCCGCATGACGATGCGGTCGGCCCAGCCTCCCAGCGCTCCGGCCGTGGCGCCGACGGCGGTGCCGACGACGGTCGCCGCCAGCGCCGCCGCCACGCCGACGAGCAGGGAGACGCGCAGGCCGTAGACGCAGCGCAGCAGCAGGTCCCGTCCGACGTCGTCGGTGCCCAGCGGGTGGGCCCAGGAGGGGGGTTGCAGCTTGGCGGACAGGTCGACGGCCTGCTGGTCGAGCCGGACCAGCGGCGGCACGACCAGGACGGCGAGGACGATCACGGCGACCAGCGTCGCGGAGGTGCGCAGCCGGACGGTGTGCGTGGAGCGGCGGCCGGTGCCGCGGGAACGCCATACGGGCTCGACTGCCGCCTCAGCCATGGGAATCACGTCCCGCATCACATGTCATCGAGCTTCACCCTCGGGTCGATCAGTCCGTACAGCAGGTCCGCGAGGAGGTTTCCGGCCAGGACGGCGGCCGTGGCCAGCGTGGTCAGGGCGGCCAGCAGCGGGAAGTCGACGGCGGTGGCCGCCTCCACGGTCGCCGCGGCGATGCCCGGCCAGCTGAAGACGCTCTCCACGAGCAGGGCGCCGGTGATGAGTTCGGGGACGCGGGAGCCGATCAGGGTGAGGACCGGCAGCAGTCCGGAGCGCAGGGCGTGGCCGAGCAGGACGGTGCGCTCGCTCAGGCCCCGGGCGCGGGCGCCGCGCACCGGCTCCTCCGCCAGCGCGTCGGCGACGCCCTGGCGGACGTACAGGGTGAACCAGGGCAGCTGGGAGACGGCGAGCACACCGGCCGGCAGGACGAGGTGGCGGGCGACCTGTCCCGCGGTGACCTGCTCGCTGGCGGTGTCCGTCAGGCCCGCGGCCGGAAGAACGCCCAGCTGGAGGGCGAACAGCCAGACGGCGAGCAGGGCGATCCAGAAGACCGGGGCGGCCTCCAGGACGTAGGCGAGCGAGGTGATCGTCCGGTCCGTCCAGGAGCCGGGCCGGCGGGCGGCGAGCACTCCGAGCAGGGTGCCGGCCACCACGGCGACGGCGAAGGCGACCGCGCACAGCAGCGTGGACCATACGAGGCGTTCGCCGATGACCTGGGCCACCGGCTGCCGCAGCACGGCCGACTGGCCCAGGTCGCCGGTGAGAGCGCCGGCCAGCCACCGTCCCCAGCGCACGACGAAGGGTTCGTCGACGCCGAGGTTGGCCCGCAGCCGGTCCAGGGTCTCCTGGTCGGCGCCGAGCACGGCGGTGCCGCCGTACGCCTTGACCGGGTCGAAGGGGGATGCGGCGGCGATGGCGAAGACACCGAAGGTGACGACGAGCAGGACCGGGACGGCGAACAGCGCCCGCCGTCCCACCAGTCGGGCCATCGCTCCCCAGGGCAGCGGGCTCACTTCTTCGGCCGCCAGGTCTCCGCGTTCCACCAGGGGCCGCTGGCGAAGCCGTGCTCGTGCGGCTCCAGCTGCGTGGTCAGGCCGTCCCAGCGGTCGGCGAGCACATAGACGTGGTCGAGGTGGGTGAGGAAGGTGTAGCCCGGGTTCGCCACGAGTGCGCGCTGGACGGTGGCGTAGGCCGTCCTCCGGGTGGCCTGGTCCTGGCTGCGGCGGCCGGTGTCCAGGGCCCGGTCCACCGCCGGGTCGTCGTAGCGGGCCATGTTGTTGAAGCCGTTGCCGGCGAGGGAGGAGTGCAGCAGGGTGTACAGGCCGAAGTCGGGGTCGCCGACGCTGCCGAACCCGGCGAGGACCGCGTCGTTCTTCATCCGGGGTTCGATGACCTCCCAGGTGGCGCTCTCGGCCCTCACCTCGATGCCGGCCTTCTTCGCGTCGGAGGCGTAGGC
Source organism: Streptomyces thermoalcalitolerans (assembly GCF_039525155.1). Taxonomy (NCBI): domain Bacteria; kingdom Bacillati; phylum Actinomycetota; class Actinomycetes; order Kitasatosporales; family Streptomycetaceae; genus Streptomyces; species Streptomyces thermoalcalitolerans. The sequence goes on from NZ_BAAAHG010000001.1 coordinate 179,471, forward strand.
GAGGGCGTGGTCCTGGCGGACCTTGTCGCCCGAGGGGTAGAGCAGGGTGAAGGAGGCCCGCCGTCCGTCCTTGACCCGGATGCCGTCCGCCCCGGGCTTCCAGCCGGCGTCGTCCAGGATGCGCCTGGCCCTGGCGAGGTCCTGGGAACGTTCGATGTCCTTGGTGTACCAGGGGTCGTCGACGGGCAGCGGCCCGTACGCCGGGCGGCCCGCGCCGTCGAGGATCTTGTCGACCATGGCCCGGCGGTCCACGGCGGCGTCCAGGGCCCGGCGGATCGCACGGTCGCCGGTGACCTTGTGGGCGGTGGGGAGGGTGACGGTGCGGACGTCGTAGGACTTCGCGCGGTAGGTCTTCTTGTCCTTGTCGTTCTTGAAGGTGGCGGCGAGGTTGGGCGGGAGGACCGCGCCGTCGAGGTCGCCGGAGCGCAGCCGGGTGGCGCGGACGTCGTCGTCCGGGACGATGGCCATGGTCAGCTTCTTGACCTTCGGCTCGCCGCCCCAGTAGTGGGGGTTGGCCTTGAACGTGAGCTTCTCGCCCTTGGACCAGCCGGTCAGGACGTAGGGGCCGGTGCCGACCGGCTTGGTGTTGAAGGAGCCGGTGTTGGGGTCCTGCTTGCCCGCGACGTGCTCGGGGACGATGGGCAGCACCGTGCGTGCCGCGAAGGGCGCGTACGGGTACTTGAGAGTGAAGACGACCTTGTCGTCGCCCTCCGCCCGCACCTCCTTGATGGCGTCGAGTTCGCTCCGGGAGGGGTTGTTCGTCTTCTTGTCGAGGATGGTGCGGTAGGTGAACACCACGTCGGCGGCGGTCAGCGGTTCGCCGTCGCTGAACTTCACCCCGTCCCGGAGGGTGTAGGTGTAGGTGAGGCCCTTGTCGTCGACCTCGGGGAGCGCCTTCGCCAGCGCGGGCTTCAGCTTCAGGTTCGCGTCACGTGCGAGCAGTCCGTCGAAGATCTTGGAGTTGCCGTCCTTGCCGTAGCCCAGCAGCGGGCTGAGGGTGTCCGGTTCCGAGGCCACCCCGATCACGACGGAATCGGCGGCTCCCCCGCCGCCTCCGCCGCCCCCGCTGCCGGTGGGGGCGGAACAGGCCGCCAGCCCTGCCACCAGCGCCGTCGCAACGACGGCAGCTCCGGCGGCTCGTGTGCGTCGGGTCGTCGCCATGTTTCCCCACCCTCTATTACGAGTCATTTGTTCTTGCACATCATATGCAAGTGAGTATGTACGCAGAACTGCCGGTCGAGCAGGCGGGGCAGTGAGAGGCCGAAGCGGAACGCGGTTCCCGGTCGCGGGCCGGGGCGTCTCTCGGGCGAACGGAGCTCCGCAGCAGCGGTGTCGGCGACGGCGGGTCAAGGGCTCCCCTGCGCGCCGGAGCGGCCGAGAACATCGGCACTGTCGGGCACGGGAGCCGACGGCCGGTCAGCGCCGGGTACCGCCGGGGCGGTTCCGTGGGAAACGCGGACTCCGCCCTCCCCTCGTCGACCACCAACACCAACCACGGCTGGAACCACGACGCGCAGTTCGTCATCCGGCTGCCGGACCGCTGGAACGGCGGCCTGGTGGTGGCCGGTACCCCCGGCAACCGGGAGCAGTACGCCAACGACCGGGCCATCGCCGACTGGGTGCTCGCCCGCGGCTACGCCTATGCGGCCACCGACAAGGGCAACACCGGTCCCGCCTTCCACCGTGACGGCGCCCGGCCCGGTGACGCCGTCGCCGAGTGGAACACCCGGCTCACCCAGCTGACCCGGGCCGCCCGCGCGGTGGCCGCCCAGCGGTACCACCGGCCGCCCGCGCGCACCCTGGTCACGGGGATGTCCAACGGCGGTTACCTCGTGCGGTGGCGGCTGGAGAACCACCCCGAGCTGTACGACGGCGGTGTCGACTGGGAGGGCGCCCTCTGGCACGCACAGGGTCCCAATCTGTTCACCTTCCTGCCGCCCGCCCTGCGCCACTACCCCGTCCACGCGGCGGGCGGCCGCGCCGCCGAACGGGCGCGCCGGGAACTGCACCGCGCGGGCTTCCCGGCCGGCTCGGAGTTCCTGTGGCCCTTCCACCACCAGGTCTACTGGGACCTGGCCCAGCGCATCTACCGCGAGGAGTTCGACCCCGGCTTCGACGGCGCGACGGAGGCCGGCACTCCGTACTGCGCCCCCGGGACCCCCGCCTGCGACGCCGACTACGACTACGCCGCCCGTCCCGCCGAGGTCCACCGGGCCGTGCAGCGCGTCGCGCTGACCGGCCGTATCGGCAAACCGCTGATCACCGTCCACGGCACCCTGGACGTCCTGCTGCCCATCAGCAAGAGCTCCGACGTCTATTCCCGCATGGTCCGCGCCTCGGGCCGCGGCTCTCTGCACCGCTCCTACCGCATCGAGGACGGCACGCACACCGACTCCCTCGTCGACGGCTTCCCCGGCCGGCTCCGGCCCCTTCTGCCCTGTCACCGCTCGGCCTTCACCGCCCTGGAGAGCTGGCTCGGCGACGGGCAGCGCCCGCCCTCGAGCCGTACCGTCGCCCGGCCCGAGGACGCCACCTACTCGGAGCTGCTCACCGAGTGCGGCCTCACAGGATGATCACCGCGGTGGCCGGGGCCTGCCGGGACCCACGCCACGGCCGCCCCGTGCCCGCCCTGTGCCCGCTCCGGGCCGCCCCGTGCCCGGTCCGACCTGAGCACCACGGCCTGTAGTGGATGCCCCTACAGATCAACTCCCCATTGTGTTGGCCACATACATAGGTGTGACGTGGCGACCTCCCTACTGTTTCCGGCCATGACAAGCGAATTCCTTGCTCCCAGCGCCCGTTCGGCACTCCCAGGTGCCGATGTGGGTCCGGCGTTCCGAGCCGCTCTGGTCACCGGCGACGGCCGGGGAGCCGGCTGACGACCCGCCCCCTTCGGTGACGCCCCCGCACCGCCCTCGTCCCCACGCCCGCCTCTACGCCCGTCCCCACAACCGGCCCCCCTGTCCGCCCTCACGGCCGCCGCCCCCCACGTCCGTCCCCGTCCCCGCACCCGCACCCGCACCAGAGAACCGGTGATCCCATGACCGAGACCGCAACCGTCAAGCCGGGCGAGCCCCGCTCCGGCGGCATCGCCCGCATCGTCAGTGCGAGCCTGATCGGCACCACGATCGAGTGGTACGACTTCTTCCTCTACGGCTCCGCCGCCGCGCTGGTGTTCAACACCCTCTTCTTCCCGACCGGCGACCCGCTGGTGGGCACGCTGATCGCGTTCGTCACCTACGCGATCGGGTTCCTGGCCCGGCCGCTCGGCGGCGTGGTCTTCGGGCACTTCGGTGACAAGATCGGCCGCAAGAAGCTGCTGGTGCTCAGTCTGCTGATGATGGGCGGCGCCACCTTCGCCATGGGCCTGCTGCCCACCTACGGCACCATCGGCGTCGCCGCCCCGATCCTGCTCACCGTCCTGCGTCTGGTCCAGGGCTTCGCCCTGGGCGGCGAGTGGGGCGGCGCCGTGCTGATCGTCTCCGAGCACGGCGGCCCCGAGCACCGCGGTTTCTGGGCCTCCTGGCCGCAGTCCGGGGCTCCCGGAGGCAACCTGCTGGCCACCGGTGTCCTCGCGCTGCTGGCCGCCGTCCAGTCCGAGCAGGCGTTCCTGTCCTGGGGCTGGCGCGTCCCGTTCCTGCTCTCCGGCATCCTGGTCGTGATCGGACTGTGGATCCGTGTCTCGGTGTCCGAGTCACCAGTCTTCCTCGCCGCCCAGGCCACGGCGGAGGCGGAGGCCGCCAAGGGGGTCAAGGAGAAGGCTCCCGTCGTCGAGGTCTTCCGCCGCAGCCGGCGCGAGGTGCTCGGGGCCGTCGGCGTCCGGTTCGGCGAGAACATCTCCTACTACATCCTCACCTCCTTCGTGCTGGTCTACGTCACCACCCACCTGGACCTGCCGAAGAGCACCGCGCTGAACGCCGTCCTGATCGGCTCCGTCCTCCACTTCTTCACCATCCCGCTGTGGGGAGCGCTCTCCGACCGTCTCGGCCGCAGGCCCGTGACACTGATCGGCTCGGGCGGCATGGCCGTATGGGCGTTCGTCTTCTTCACCCTGGTCGACTCGGAGTCCTTCGCCGTGATCACCCTCTCGGTCACCGTGGGCCTGCTGCTCCACGGCGCGATGTACGGGCCGCAGGCCGCCTTCGTCTCCGAGATGTTCGACACCAGGGTCCGCTACTCCGGGGCCTCCATGGGCTCCCAGCTCGCCTCCATCGTCGCCGGTGCCCTCGCCCCCGTCATCGCCGTCGAACTCCTCAGGAGCTACGACTCCTCGACGCCCATCGCCCTGTACCTCTCCTTCGCCGCGGTGGTCACCACCCTCACCGTCGTCGCCCTCAAGGAGACCCGCGGCCGTGACCTGACCCGCCCGGCGACGGACTCCACGCCGGCCCCACGGGCACAGGAGGCGCCGATCGCCCGTACCGACCCGGCCTGACAGCGGCCACCGGGTGCGGTCCGCCCTGCCGAGGAGGCACTGCCGAGGAGGCACGGGCGGACCGCACGGGCCATCCCCCGTCTCCGGCCCGCGCCGGCGACGGGAGCCGCACTCTCCGCCCTGTTCGACACACGCATTCGGCACGTGGATTCGACACACGAACGGCCTGGCTCCGCCCGGACGCACCCCGGGACGCCGTTCGCGCAACACCCTTCCCCAACAAGTCGGTTGTGATCGCCGAACCGTCCCTCACCGGCATTCTTCGATCAGCGGACGTCACTCCTGAAGACCTTCCCTCGAACACCGGGACGCGCCCCTACGGTGCGGTCACCGGGCGGGACGGCGGCGGCCGCCGTGCTCAGCCGCCCGCCGCATCGACAACCGAATGGGGAGGCCACCAATGGCAAGTGTGGAAGTGTCGCTGAAGGAAATGATGACCGCGATCGAGGGGGCGCTGGGCGCGGCGGTCGTCGACTACACCAGCGGGATGGCCCTGGGAACCCTGGGCGGGGGCAAGGATCTGGACCTGACCGTCGCCGCGGCGGGGAACACGGACGTCATCCGCGCCAAGGTCCGCACCATGGAGCAGCTGGGCCTGCAGAGCCAGATCGAGGACATCCTGATCACGCTCACCGGCCAGTACCACCTGATCCGCCTGGTCACCGGACGCAGCGGCAACGGCCTGTTCCTCTACCTCGTCCTGGACAAGAACCGCTCGAACCTGGCGATGGCCCGCCACCAGCTCAAGCGCATCGAGGAACAGCTCGAGATCTAGGACTTTCCCGCGCCTCGGCCGACGTGCACCCACGACATGAAGACTTCTTCAAGTCACCACATCAGCATGATGCCAAGTCGTGGATGCACACGGCCGGGGGCGAGAAGGATCGGCTGTGCACAGCACATTCCGCGGCGGCGCTCTCCGGGGTGCCGTCGCATCTTTGGACCATTCCCGGTCCTTGGGCCATTCCCGGTCTTTGGACCACCCCCGACGCGACAGGGAGCGAGCACGCATGCAAGTCCCCCTTTACCAGGCCAAGGCGGAGTTCTTCCGCATGCTCGGACACCCTGTGCGCATCAGGGTCCTGGAACTGCTCCAGCACGGTCCCGTGCCGGTGCGGGACCTGCTCGCCGACATCGAGATCGAGCCGTCCAGCCTCTCGCAGCAGCTGGCGGTGCTGCGGCGGTCCGGCATCGTCGTGTCCACCCGGGAGGGATCCACCGTCCGCTACGCGCTCGCCGGCGGCGACGTCGCCGAGCTGCTGCGCGCGGCCCGGCGCATCCTCACCGACCTCCTGGTGGGCCAGAACGAACTGCTCGCCGAACTCCGCCAGACCGACGACGGCCGCACCGCCCCGGCCACCATGCCCACCGGCACCGGCCCTTCGTAGCATCTGGCCGGCCAGGGCCGGTTCCACCATGGTGCTGCGACAGAGGGCGTACGCCGGCCCGAATCACGAGGAGTGACCGCGGCCCCGTCTGGGGCCGCCCCTCCACGACGCCTCCCGCGACCGCGTCGGCGCCACATCATCACAGGCCCACCCCTCATTCCCTCGCCTTTCGGCGGCGGCGAAACAGGACGACGCCTTCGACCGCGTCGAGACACTCACACCGAAGCGGCCGTTTCAGCCCGCGTCGCAGAGGCGGACGTCCACGACCAGAAGGCGAGGGACGGGGAAAGAAATCGGCGTCCCACGTCCACCGCGCACAGCGCACCGTGCATCGGCACCGCTGTGCACCACTCCCCTGTCAACCACTCCCCTTTCAAGAGCCAAGGGGAGACGATGAACCTCCTGACCGACACCACTGACCGCTTGTCATCCGACACCCCACCAACAGTCCGTTGATAACGTCAACGTAAAGATCTGACCCCTGTCAACAGACGAAGGTGTACGCTCCCTGCGGGGATGCCCCACTGTGCAGGTGACAGGTGAAGCGGGGAGGGCCAGTGAGTCTGGAGACGGTCGCCGGACGGTTCCGGATCACGGGAATCGTGGGGCGCGGGAACATGGGCGAGGTGCACCGGGCCGAAGACCTCCAGGCCGCCCCGGACTCCCCGCACCGGGAGGTCGCGGTGAAGACCGTGCTGCGCAGCCGGACCGGCGTCGCGGTCGACACCACCGGGACCGGCAAGGAGATCGACCGCTTCCGCCGCGAAGTGCGGATCATGCGCATGCTCTCCCAGGGCCACCCGAACCTCACCCTGCTGATCGACGGCGGTGTGGACCGGGCGCCGGGCGGCAGCGGCCTGCCCTATCTGGCCATGGAACTGCTGGACGGTCATCCGCTCGCGGACCTCATCGCCGAGGAGCCCCAGCTCCCGGTCTCCTGGACCGCGGCCGTCGGGGCGCAGATCGCCGCCGGTCTCGCCGCCGCGCACACCGCCGGGGTCGTCCACCGCGATCTGAAGCCGGCCAATGTGATGCTGACCCGCGACGGCACCGTCAAGGTCCTCGACTTCGGCATGGGCTCGGTCGTCGACGATCCCGACCAGACACGGCTGACCAGCACCGGAGTCGGCGTCGGCACGGCCCGCTACATGGCGCCCGAGCAGTTCCGCGCCGAGCGGGTCTTTGCCGCGGCCGACCTCTACGCACTCGGCTGCATCCTGTACGAACTGCTGGTGGGACGGCCGCCGTTCTCCGCCAGGACCGCCTATGAACTCGCCGAACAGCACCAGCACCAGCAGCCGCCGCGCCTGACCCTGGTGCGCCCGGACCTGCCCGCCGAACTGGTCCGGCTGGTGGACCGCCTCCTGGAGAAGGACGCCGACCTGCGCCCCGAGAACGCCGCCCTGGTGCGCGAGGCGCTGGTCCCGCTCGCGCTCGCGCCGGACGACACGGCCGCCCTGCTGGCTCCGTACTGGCAGGAGATGGACCCGGTGGCGCGGCTGCGCGCGCTGGTCTCCGAGCCCACCACCCCCGCCGCCCCGGCGCCCGCGCCGCGCAGACAGCCGCGTCTGCCCGAGACGATGGACGTCTTCGGCATCCACGCCGACCTGATCGGCGAGTACGAGAAGTTCACCAAGAGCGGGACCGTGATCCGGGACGCCCGGATCGCCGAATTCGTCGAGAACGACCTGGCGGCGAAGTCGCAGTGGCCCGACCCGTGGCTGTCGCTGAATCCGTTCTTCGCCGACGGCGGCCAGGTCACCGATCTGGTGCGGGACGGGGTGCTGCACCCCAAGTGCGCGGAGATCTTCCAGGCCGGCAAGAAGGAGAACTCGCCGCGTCCGGACGGCCGGCCGCTGACCTTCCACCTCCACCAGCGTCAGGCGATCGAGGCGGCGCAGGCGGGCGACTCCTATGTGCTCACCACCGGCACCGGATCCGGCAAGTCGCTGGCGTACATCGTCCCGATCGTCGACCGGGTGCTGAGGGAACGCGAGGCGGCGGGGCCGGACGCGGGGGGCCGGGTCCGCGCGATCGTCGTCTACCCGATGAACGCCCTGGCCAACTCGCAGCTCGGTGAGCTGGAGAAGTATCTGCGCCACGGTTTCGGCAAGGGCCGCGAGCCGGTCACCTTCGCCCGCTACACCGGTCAGGAGTCCGAGGAGGAGCGCCGGGAGCTGCGGAAGAACCCTCCGGACATCCTGCTGACCAACTACGTGATGCTGGAGCTGATGCTGACCCGGCCGGACGACCGCTCCAGTCTGATCCGCATGGCCGAGGGGCTGCAGTTCCTCGTCTTCGACGAGCTGCACACCTACCGGGGCCGGCAGGGCGCGGACGTGGCGTTCCTGATCCGCCGGGTCCGTGAGGCCTGCCGGGCCTCCGAGACCCTGCAGTGCATCGGCACCTCGGCGACCATGTCCACCGAGGGCACCTGGGAGGACCAGCAGCGCGAGGTGGCCAGGGTCGCCGGCCGGCTGTTCGGGACGACGGTGCTGCCGAAGCGGGTCATCGGCGAGACCCTGGTCCGGGCGACCGAGGAGGCTCCCGAGACCGTGCCCGCCGAGCGGCTGCGGCTGCCCGCCCCGCCCCGCGCGTACGAGGCGCTGACGAAGGACCCGCTGGCCCGCTGGCTGGAGTCCCGGTTCGGCCTGGAGCCCGAGGAGGGCACCGGGCGGCTGCGCCGCCGTGCCCCGGGCACCGTAGAGGAAGCGGCGGCCGAGCTGTCCGCGCAGTCCGGGGTGCCCGAGGAGACCGTGCGCGAGGCGATCCGGTCGACCCTGGAGGCGGGTGCACAGGCCATGAATCCGAGGACGGAACGGCCGTTGTTCGCGTTCCGGCTGCACCAGTTCCTCTCCAAGGGCGACACCGTCTACACGACGCTGGAGGATCCGCTCACCCGGCCGCTGACCCGCACCTACCAGGTGGAGCATCCGGACAGCGACGGCAAGCCGCTGTTCCCGCTGGCGTTCTGCCGTGAGTGCGGCCAGGAGTACCTGACCGTCTGGCGCACCGAGGAGGGCGGCACGTTCCGGTACGAGCCGCGCCGGGACACCTCCGCCTCCGGGGGCCGCGAGGGCGAGGGCTACCTGTACCTGGGCGTGCCCGGGGAGGACTACGAGTGGCCGGCCGATCCGCAGAAGGCCGTCGACGACCGGCGGCTGCCGGAGGCGTGGCTGGAGCCGGACGCGCAGGGCGTGATGGTCGTCAGGAAGTCCTACCGGCACCGGGTGCCCAGGCGCGTCGTCGTGGACGCCCACGGCAACGAGTCGGGCGAGGGCCTGGCGGCGGCGTTCATCCCGGCGCCGTTCCTGTTCTGCGTGCACTGCCAGGTCTCCTACGAGCAGACCCGCGGCCGGGACTTCGCCAAGCTGGCCACCCTGGACCAGGAGGGGCGTTCCTCGGCGACCTCGCTGATCTCCGCGTCGATCGTGCGGTCCCTGCGGGCGGTGCCCGAGGAGAGCCTGAGCAAGGAGGCGCGCAAGCTCCTCACCTTCGTCGACAACCGGCAGGACGCCTCGCTCCAGGCCGGGCACTTCAACGACTTCGTGCAGGTGACGCAGTTGCGCGGCGCCCTGTACCAGGCCGCGGTGCAGGCGGGCGAGGAGGGGCTGCGCCACGACGACCTCGCCAAGGCCGTCACCGAGGTGATGGGGCTGACGCCCCGTGACTACGCGGCGGGCACGAACCTGACTCCGTCCCTGGAGCGCAGGGCGACGAAGGTCTTCCGGGACGTCGTCGGCTACCGCCTCTACCGCGACCTGGAGCGCGGCTGGCGCATCACCATGCCGAACCTGGAGCAGACGGGGCTGCTGCGGATCGACTACGAGGACCTGAGATGGGTCGCCGAGCAGCCGGACCGCTGGCAGAGCACGCACAAGGTGCTGCGCACGGCGGATCCGGCGCTGCGCGAGGAGGTCTCCCGTACGCTGCTCGACCACATGCGGCGGCACCTCGCCATCGATGTGCAGTACTTCCGTGACGACTTCGACGTCCTCAAGCGGGCCAGCGAGGAGCGTCTCACCGGGCCGTGGGTGCTCAGCGACAGCGACCAGCCCGCCGTCGGCACCGCCTACCCGTACGGGTCGAAGCCGGGCATGGAGCGTTCCGCGCTGTTCCTGTCGGCGCGCGGCAAGTTCGGCAGGTATCTGCGCCGGAACATGCCCGAACTGCGCGGCCTTCCCCTGGAGGACGTCCAGACCGTCATCGAGGACCTGCTGAAGGTGCTGCGGGACGCGGACCTGGTGCGCGAGGTGGACACGACTCCCGAGCCCTCCGGGCCGGTCCGCCGCCGTCGCACGACGGAGCGGCGCACCGGCTACCGGGTGGCGGCCTCCGCCCTGATCTGGCGGGCCGGCAGCGGGGAGCGGGGCGTGATCGACCCGCTGGAGCGCACCTACAACAGCGGCGAGGGCCCGCGCGTCAACCCGTTCTTCCGCGACCTGTACCGCACCGCGGCCGCCGAGCTGGCCGACCTGTACGCGCGGGAGCACACCGCCCAGGTCGCCCCGGAGGACCGGCTGGAGCGCGAGCGGCAGTTCAGCGACGCGAAACTGCCCCTGCTGTACTGCTCGCCGACGATGGAACTGGGCGTGGACATCTCCGACCTCAACGCGGTGCTGATGCGCAACGTACCGCCGACTCCGGCGAACTACGCGCAGCGCTCGGGCCGGGCGGGCCGCTCGGGTCAGCCCGCGCTGGTCGTCACGTACTGCGCGACGGGCAACAGCCACGACCAGTACTACTTCCGCCGCTCGCAGGACATGGTGTCGGGGCAGGTGGCCCCGCCGCGCCTGGACCTGGCCAACGAGGACCTGGTGCGCTCCCATCTGCAGAGCATCTGGCTGGCGGAGACCGGCATGAAGCTCGGCACCGCGATCCCGGACGTCATCGACGTCGCCTACGACCCCGAGGGCGGCGACCGCCCCGACCCGCGGATGGAGCTGCCGCTCCACCCCCACATCCGCGACCTGTCCCTGGACGAGGGCGCCCGCAGGCGCGCGATCGCCGCCGCCCGCACCGTCCTCGCCCCGCTGATCGCGGACTTCGAGGCCACCACCTGGTGGTACGACGAGTGGATCGAGGACCGGATCGAGCAGGCCCCGAAGGAGTTCGACGCCGCCTTCAACCGGTGGCGCGACCTGTTCCGGGCGGCCGTGATCGACCAGTACGAGCAGAACAAGCGCGTCGTCGACCACACCCTCTCCCCGGGGGAGCAGAGCCGGGCGCGCTCCCGTCGCCGGGAGGCCGAGACACAGACGAATCTGCTGCTGAACCGCTCCGTCGACAGCAAGTCGATCATGAGCGACTTCAACCCGTACCGCTATCTGGCCTCCGAGGGATTCCTGCCCGGCTACAGCTTCCCGCGGCTGCCGCTGGCCGCGTACATTCCCCGCTCCGGCAACCGCCGCAACGCCGACGGGGACTATCTGCAGCGTCCCCGGTTCCTGGCGATCCGTGAGTTCGGCCCCGGCGCGCTCATCTACCACGAGGGCGCCCGCTACCAGGTCACCCGGGTCCAGCTGCCGCCGGACGCCTCGGGCGAGCTGCCGACGTCGGAGGCACGGCGCTGCGACGGCTGCGGCTACCACCACGAGGTCAAGGCCGGCACCGACATCTGCGTGATGTGCGGCGAGCAGCTGAAGGGCAAGCGCACCGGCCTGCTCCATCTGCACACCGTGTACACCACGCCGCGCGAGCGGATCTCCTCCGACGAGGAGGAGCGCCGCCGGGCCGGTTTCCGTCTGGAGACATCGTACGCGTTCCAGGACCACGGCGCCCGCAAGGGACGGCTGACCTCGCACGTCACCGATGCCGAGGGCGCCCCCGTCCTCGACCTGGACTACGGCGACTCCGCCACCGTCCGCATCACCAACCTCGGCCGTGTCCGTTCCAAGGAGGGCGAGCCGGACGGCTACTGGCTGGACCTGGGTGACGGCCGCTGGCTCAACGACCGGGCCGCCGCGGACGCCATCGAGGACACCGGCATGTCGGTGGTCGACGAGGACGGCAACGAGAAGCACCGCAAGAAGCGGGTCCTGCCCTTCGTGCAGGACCGCCGCAACATCCTTGTGGTCACCCTGGACGAGCCGCAGCCCGAGCCGGTGGCCCTGTCGTTCCTGTACGCGCTGGAGCGGGGCATCGAGGCGGCGTTCGAGCTGGAGGACTCCGAGCTGACCGCGGAGCTGCTGCCGCCGGAGAACGGCCCGCGCCGCCGCATGCTGTTCACCGAGGCCGCCGAGGGCGGCGCCGGTGTGCTGCGCCGCATCCAGCACGACAAGGACGCCCTCGCCAAGGCCGCCCGGACCGCCCTGGAGATCTGCCACTTCGACCCGGACACCGGCGAGGACGAGGGCGGTCCGAAGGGCGGCGAGAAGTGCGCCTGCGGCTGCTACTCCTGCCTGCTGACGTACGCCAACCAGACGCACCACCGCCAGCTGGACCGGCACGCGGCCCGCCCGTTGCTGCTGCGGCTGGCCGGTGCCCGCACCGAGCGGGAGGACCGCGGCGAGTCCCGCAGCGAGCGGTTCCGCAGGCTCGCCCCGGCGGCCGGCACCGCGCCCGCCGCCTCCGCGGGCGCCGCCCCGGCGTCGGCCCCGACCCCGGTGGAGGCGGACCTGGCGGACCTCGTCGCACGCGGCGACCTGCTGGGCTGGCTGAAGGCGAAGAACTACCGGCTGCCGGACGAGGCGGACACCTACATCGAGGCGGCGAAGGCGCGCCCCGACTTCGTCTTCCACCTGGACGGCGCCGACCTCGCCGTGTTCGTCGACATTCCCGGCCGCCCGGCCGACTCCACCCGCGACCTCGAGGCCGGCTACCGCCTGGAGGAGGCCGGCTGGGACGTCCTGCGCTTCCCGACGGACGCGGACTGGGACGCCATCGTCGACCACAACGCCTCCTACTTCCACCTCCGTTGACCGCCCGCCCACGCTTGACCCCGAGGAACCGAGACATCTCATGAGCCCCACGTACACAGCCGGCTCGCTGGTCGCCGCCCGCGGCCGGGAATGGGTGGTGCTGCCCGAGAGCGCCCCCGACATGCTGGTGCTGCGCCCGCTGGGCGGGAGCGAGGACGACATCGCGGCCGTCTTCCCCGCGTTCGAGGACGTACGCCCCGCCGAGTTCGCGGCGCCGAGCCCGGACGACCTGGGCGACCAGCGGGCAGCCGGACTGCTGCGCACCGCGCTGCGCATCGGATTCCGGTCCGGCGCGGGCCCGTTCCGCTCCCTGGCGTCGATCGCCGTGGAACCCCGCGCCTACCAGCTGGTGCCGCTGCTGATGGCGCTGCGGATGCGGACGGTGCGGCTGCTGATCTCGGACGACGTCGGCATCGGCAAGACCGTCGAGGCGGGCCTGATCGCCAAGGAGCTGCTCGCCCAGGGCGAGGCGACCCGGCTGGCCGTGCTGTGCTCCCCGGCGCTGGCCGAGCAGTGGCAGACCGAGCTGCGGGAGAAGTTCGGCATCGACGCCGAACTGGTCCTGGCCTCCACGGTGTCACGTCTGGAACGCGGCCTGGACCTGGGCCAGTCCCTGTTCGACAGGCACCCCTTCACGATCATCTCGACGGACTTCATCAAGGCGGCCCGCCACCGCGAGGACTTCGTACGGCACTGCCCCGACCTGGTGATCGTCGACGAGGCCCACACCTGCGTGGCCGACGACGAGCAGGGCGGCACGTCCTCCGCCTCGCACCAGCTCCGCTACGAGCTGCTGCGCAGGATCTCCGCCGACACCGACCGCCATCTGCTGCTGCTGACCGCGACCCCGCACTCCGGCAAGGAGTCCGCGTTCCGCAACCTGCTCGGCCTGGTGCGGCCCGAACTGGCCGGCCTGAACCTGGAGACCCCGGCGGGACGGGCGAAGCTCGCCGAGCACTTCGTGGCCCGCAAGCGCGCCGACGTCCGCCACTACCTCACCAAGGAGGACGGTCTCTCCGACGACTCCCTCGCGGAGCGGACGGCCTTCCCGTCCGACCGCTGGACGAAGGACGAGCCGTACCGGCTGACCCCCGCCTACCGGGCGCTGCTCGACGACGCCATCGCCTACGCCCGGGACCGCGTCGAGGCGGCCGGCGAGCAGGGCAAGCGGGAGGCCCGGATCGCCTGGTGGTCGGTGATCGCGCTGCTGCGCTCGATGGTCTCCTCCCCGGCGGCCGCCGCGCAGACCCTGAGGACCCGCTCCGAGTCCGCCGCCGCCCGCACCGCGCACGAGGCGGACGTGCTCGGCGCCCCGGTGGCCGCCGACTCCGCGGACAGCGACCGGCTGGAGGGCATGGACGTCGCGCCGGGCGCCGCCGAGTCGGAGCAGGCCGGGGACCGGCTGCTCGAACTCGCCCGGCGCGCCGAGGAGCTGGCCGGTCCGGCGCAGGACGCGAAACTGAAGGCGCTCATCCGCCATCTGAAGGACCTGCTCGCCGACGGCTACCACCCGATCGTCTTCTGCCGCTACATTCCCACCGCGGAATACCTCGCCGAGCAGCTCGACGGGAAGCTCGGCAAGAAGACGAAGATCGCCGCCGTGACCGGCACCCTCTCCCCGCAGCAGCGCCTGGAGCGCATCGAGGAACTCGCCGCCGGATCCGCCGAGGAGGCTGACGACCCGGCCGTGCACCGTGTGCTGATCGCCACCGACTGCCTCTCCGAGGGCGTCAACCTCCAGCACCACTTCGACGCCGTCGTCCACTACGACCTCGCCTGGAACCCTACCCGCCACGACCAGCGCGAGGGCCGTGTCGACCGCTACGGCCAAAAGCGCGACCACGTCCGCGTCATCACCATGTACGGCGAGGACAACGGCATCGACGGCAAGGTCCTGGAGGTGCTGTTCAAGAAGCACCGGCAGATCAAGAAGGACCTGGGCATCTCCGTCTCCGTCCCCGACGAGACCGCCTCCGGCGTCACCGACGCCGTCGTGGAGTGGCTGCTGCTGCACGGCCGGCAGGGCAGCCAGGAGAGCCTGTTCGAGCTGCCCGGCCACCAGGAGTCGTTCGACCGCCTCGAACGCGAGTGGACCTCGGCCGCCGAGCGGGAGAAGACCTCCCGCTCCAAGTACGCCCAGCGCGCCATCCACCCGGAGGAGGTGGCCCGCGAGGTCGCCGCCGTACGGGCCGCGCTCGGCGGCGCCGAGGAGGTCCGCGAGTTCGCCCTGGAGGCGCTGCGCGACCTGGACGCCCTGGTCCGCGACCCGCGCGACGGCTCCGGCGACTTCACCGCCCAGGTCGGCGGCACTCCGGCCGGGCTGCGCGACGCGCTCGCCGCCGTCCTCGGCGGCCGGCTCGTCGAGGAGGACCGCGAGATCCCGTTCCGCACCACTCCGGCGATCGCCCGCGGCGAGGCCGCCCTGGTCCGCACCGACCCGGTGATCGGCGCCCTCGCCTCGTACGTCCTGGACTCGGCGCTGGACGCGAACACCCCCGGCCCTCGCCCGGCCCGCCGCTGCGGTGTGATCACCACGGACGCGGTCAGCATCCGCACCACGCTGCTGCTGGTGCGCTACCGCTTCCACCTCACTCTGCCGTCCCGTTCCGGCGAGCGGCAGCTGGTCGCCGAGGACGCCCGTCTGCTCGCCTACGAGGGCCTGCCCTCGCGCGCCCGCTGGCTGGACGACGACGCGGCGACCGCGCTCCTCTCCGCCCGCGCCACCGCCAACACCCATGAGCAGCGGGCCCGCAACCAGATCACCCGCGACCTGGACGGCCTGCCGGAGCTGGCCGGCCACCTCGCCGAGTACGGCAGGCGCCTGGCCGCCGAGCTCGACGCCTCGCACCGCCGGGTGCGCAAGGCCAACGAGGAGATCGTCCGCGGCCTGAAGGTCGTCCCGCAGGAGCCCGCCGACGTCCTCGGCGTGTATGTGTACCTGCCGCAGCAGCCCGCCACGCCCGTCTCCCCCGCCGCGTCCGCCTCTACCGTGTCCGGAGCCGAAGCCTGATGTCCGCCGCCACCCGCACCGCCCTGGCCTTCACCGCCGTCACCACGGTCGGCGGTCTGCTCCCCGCCGACATGCTGCTGCGCATCGCCGAGGCGCGGAACCTGCCGGGCACCAAGTCCGCCGACTACGGCCTGCCCGCCTCGGTGCCCGTGCGCGACGAGGCCGAGCGCGCCTGGGAGTACCTCAAGCCGCTCTGGCGCGACCTGCGCACCGCCCTGCCCTCCGACCCCACGACCGGCGCACCCGCCGCCGACCCCACCGGCCGGGCCCACACCGACTGGCTCGCCCAGCTCTTCCGCAAGCTGGACTTCGGCACGCTGACGGAGGTCGGCCCGGACGGCATCCCCGCCGACTCCGACCCGGACAAGCGCTTCCCGGTCTCCCACCGCCACGGCCCGGCGCTGATCCACCTCATCCCCTGGAACCAGGAGCTCGACAAGCGCCCGGCCCCCGGCCAGGTCCCGGCCCAGTCCATGCTCCAGGACTGCCTCAACCGCACCGAGGCCCACCTGTGGGCGATCCTCACCAACGGCCGCCGCCTGCGCCTGCTGCGCGACTCCTCGTCCTTCTCCACGGCCGCCTACGTCGAGTTCGACCTCGAAGCCATCTTCGACGGCGAGCTGTTCAGCGAGTTCGTACTGCTGTACTGCCTGCTGCACGCGTCTCGATTCGAGGTGCCGGAGGGGGCGGCGCCTTCGGGGTGCTGGCTGGAGAAGTGGCGCACGGTCGCCATCGAGTCCGGCAGCCGGGCCCTCGACCACTTCCGCGACGGCGTCCAGGCCGCCCTCACCGCCCTCGGCACCGGCTTCCTGAAGCACCCGCACAACACCGCGCTCCGCGAGAACTTGGACGTCTACGCCTTCCAGAAGGCGCTGCTCCGGCTCGTCTACCGCATGATCTTCCTCTTCGTCACCGAGGATCGGGGCGTCCTGCTGGACCCCGAGGCGGACGAGCGGACCCGGGAGCGCTTCACCCGCTACTTCTCGACCGCTCGCCTCCGCCGGCAGGCCTTGCGCCGCCTGGGCACCGCCCACGACGACCAGTACCGCGTCCTGGAGCTGCTGTTCGAGGCGCTGGGCTCCGAGGAGGGCCGTCCCGAGCTGGGCTTGAAGGGACTCGGCGGTCTCTTCAACAACAGCCCCGACGACGCGCCCCTGCACGGCGCACGGCTGGCCAACCGCCATCTGTTCGAGGCCGTCAAGCACCTGGCACGCGTGCGGGACGCCGGCTCCGGCCGCTGGCGCCCGGTCGATTACGCGCACATGGGGGCCGAGGAACTCGGCTCGGTGTACGAGGCGCTGCTGGAGCTGGTGCCCAAGCACAGCGCCGCCGACCGCACCTTCGAACTGGTCGACCGTATCGGCAACGACCGGAAGAAGACAGGCAGTTACTACACCCCGTCCCCGCTCACCGAGGCACTGCTCGACTCGACGCTGAACCCGGTCATCGACGACGCCGTCAAGCGCGGGGAGCAGCGCGCGAGCGCCGAGAAGTGCCCGGACCCCACCGACACGATCGTCAAGGAACTTCTCTCCCTCACGGTCTGCGACCCCGCCTGCGGGTCGGGCCACTTCCTCGTGGCGGCGGCCCGCCGCATCGCCAAACGCATTGCCGCCGTGCGCGAGCACACCCCCGAGCCCACGGCCAAGTCCGTGCGCCACGCCCTGCACGAGGTCGTGGCACGGTGCGTGTACGGCGTCGACCTCAATCCCATGGCGGTCGAACTGGCCAAGGTGTCGCTGTGGCTGGAAGCCATGGAACCGGGCAAGCCCCTCAGCTTCCTGGACGCACACATCAA
The DNA here is from genome assembly GCF_039525155.1 of Streptomyces thermoalcalitolerans. NCBI lineage: Bacteria > Bacillati > Actinomycetota > Actinomycetes > Kitasatosporales > Streptomycetaceae > Streptomyces > Streptomyces thermoalcalitolerans. The sequence continues at coordinate 197,022 of NZ_BAAAHG010000001.1, forward strand.
GCACGGCAACGGCCTGATCGGGGCGACCCCGGCCCTGATGCGGGACGGCATCCCGGACCGGGCGTTCAAGAAGACCGAGGGTGACGACGAAGGGTGCGTCAAGAGGCTGCTAGCCGACAACGAGAAGCAGCGTGCTGGCCAGGACAGCCTGTTTGATTTCGAGACAGAGACGAAGGTCACCAACACATCCTTCGCTCGCGGACTGCGTCGCATCACCGCAGCCCCGGCCGACAGCCTCACCGACATCCGCCGCAAGGAGGCCGCTTACCGCGAATGGTCGACCTCCGCTGAATACAAGCACGCCCTGCATCTGGCGAACGCCTGGTGCGCGGCCTTCGTCTGGCTCAAGCGCGAGGACGCGCCTCCGGCCATCACGCACAAGGTGTTCCGGGGCCTGGAGGACCCTGAGGGCAAGGCCGCACCGAAGTCGACCCACGACGAGATCGACCGCTTGCGCAAACAGTACGCCTTCTTCCACTGGCACCTGGAGTTTCCCGAGATCTTCACGGTCCCGGAGAACGGCGAGACGTCGACGGATGCGGGCACGGTCAACCCCGCCACGGGATGGTCCGGCGGTTTCTCGTGTGTAGTGGGCAATCCACCGTGGGATCGTTCCGAATTCGAGGACAAGAAGTACTTCAGCGTGGTGGAACCGTCCATCGCGGAACTGTCAGGCGCTGCCATGCGCAGGCGGATCACTGAATGGCTTCAGGAAAACCCAGAAGAAGCAGAACGGTATCAGACCGCCCGTCGAACACTGAAGTCAACCTTCATGTTCGCAGCGAATTCAGGCGTCTTCCCTCTGTGCGCACAGGGACTCACGGCTGGTGGAGTCACCAAGCTCCAAACGGACCAGTTGTTCACCGAGCTCTTTTCATCCTTGTGCAGCCCAACCGGTCGCTTCGGCTCCATCATCCCGACCGCCATCGCCACGAACGCTGGTGGGCAGTTCCTGTTTGGTGACTTTGTGCGCAGAGGAGTACTGGCGTCGCTACTGGACTTCGAGAATCGACGCCCCAAGTCTCCCGCATTGCCGAAGGGAGGAAAGTGGTTCGAGAGCGTGCACTCCAGCTACAAATTCTGCTTGCTCTCCCTCACAGGGCGAGCTGCACGCGCGGACACCAGCCGTATTGGCTTCTTCCTCTCCGACATCACCGACCTGGACGATTCCGAACGTGTCTTTGCAATGACACCGGAGGACCTCGCACTCATCAACCCAAACACTGGAACTTTGCCGATCTTCCGCAATCGGCGAGACGCAAATCTTACAACAGGAGTCTACCGGCGCTTCCCAGTACTACAGAACGAAGCAGCACGAGACGGTAACTCCTGGAAAATCGATTTCAAATACATCTTCCGTAGCGCCAACGATAGAGATATCCTGCGCACGCGCGACGAATTGGAGGAAGATGGCTGGCAGCTGCAAGGCAACACCTTCGTGCGTGGCGACGAACGTATGCTGCCTTTGTACGAGGCAAAAATGGTTGACTTCTTCAATCACCGTGCTGCCGACGTCGTCAAGAGCCTGACCGCTGTCAACCGGCAGAATCAGCCCAGGTACCTGTCTGCGAAGGAACTACAGGACCCGACGCGACAAGCCCTGCCTCTCAACTGGGTTCAGGACACTGGAACAGTTTCAACACCGCGGAATGGCCGCGACGTCGAGGTACCCGGAGTCAGTATGCGTCTGGCAGAGGCTCGCTGGGAACGCGACTGGCTCTGCGGCTGGTGTGATGTGACTGCTTCAACCAACGAACGCACCGCCATTCCCGCCTTCATTCCCCGGGTAGCTACGCTACACACTTACCCGCTGATGCTGCCCCGTGTCGCGCCTCCGCTGGTCGCAGCCCTAATTGCCGCTCAATCCTCCTTGGTCTTCGACTTCGTTAGTCGTCAGAAGATCAGCGACGCCCACATGAAGCTCTTCATCTGGAAGCAGCTTCCTGTCCCTACCCCCGCACAGCTCGGACCCCACCTCCCATTCCTCCTCCCCCGTGTCCTTGAACTCGTCTACACCGCTTACGACATGACCCCGCTCGCCCGTGACCTGGGCGACGAGGGCGAACCGTTCCAGTGGGACGAGGACCGTCGTGCGCAGCTGCGCGCTGAGCTGGACGCATACTTCTTCCACCTCTACGGGATCTCCCGCGAGGACACCGACTACATCCTGGAGTCCTTCCAGTCGGAGTCGGGCGGTCTGAAGAACAACGAGATCGCCAAATTCGGCGAGTACCGCACCAAGCGGCTCGTCCTCGCCGAGTACGACCGGATGGCTGCTGCTGGCCTGACGTTGGAGAACCCTCTTGTTGAAGGCGAGGGGGGCAACTATCGCTCCACTCTCAACCCGCCGCCCGGCCAGGGGCCCCGGCACGGCTGATCCACAGGTGCCCAGAGGAGCGAACCTCTCGTGGTACGTCGAAGCTACACCAGCAACCCGCGCTCGGCCGTCGTGCTGACGGCCGGCGCGGGCTGGAGGATTCGCGCCGCCAAGCAGCGCCGAAGCTCCGGAGCCGAGGCTCCGATGCCCCGGCGGCAGGCGGGGAAGCTTAAGGCGTTGCGGCAGACACTCGACCTCATACACGTGCTGATCATCACCGAGCGGTGACATCAGGCCCGCTACGAGTTGAGCCGCGCCCAGGCCTTGGTCAACGCGCTACCCGCCGACCAGACCACTGGGTGCCGCAAGCAACTCGCGGAGCTGCGGAAAAGGTTTGCAGCGCGCAAGACGCCTGTGGCGAAGAAGGCCGCCCAGGCGAAGGCTCCCGCCGCGCCCGAGGTGCAGCAGGAGCAGAAGAAGCAGGCCGGCCAGAAGCAAGCCCAGAAGCCCGCTCCTCGCAAGGCGGCGCCGAAGTCGGTCTTCCCCGACCTCGGCAACCGCTACATCAACCGAGCCACGCTCGGCTACTCCTCGGAACCCTCCGCAACGAACCTCACGAAGGGCACCCAGCCCTCACGCGCCACAGCGAAGGGCGGGCGGGACAAGTCCTTGGAGTCCCGTACATGAACAGCCTGCTCGGCGATCGCGACCTCCACGCAGCTGTCGCCCTGGCTGCCGCTGTAGCTGGACTTGAACCAGGTGAGTTCCGTCGTACCGCTGCTCATAGCTCTCCTCGCAGTCGCTCCAGCAAGGCCCGGGATTCCGTGGGGTTCAGGGCCTGCGAGCGCAGTGTTTCATAGCGTTGGCAGAGCAGACTCACCTCTTTCGGGTCGGAAATCAACCGCCCGTTTTCCTGTCCCTCGGAGTACCCGAGCCGCCGCCTCTCCGGGGTCTCCAGAACCTGTACGGGCCCATCCAGGCACGCGTGCAGCCCTGCCTCCAGCGGCACCACCTGAAGTGTCACGTTACGCGGACCAGTGAGCTCAAGAACATGGTCAACCAGCTCGCGCATCGCCTCCGCATCGCCGAACCGTCGCCGGAACACGTGCTCCTCGACGATGAAGCTGAACGACACCTTCGGCCGCTCCCGCATCATCGCCTGCCGTTCCATCCGGGCGGCGAGCTGCATTTCCAGTTCCTCGTCGGTCCGCAGCGGAAGCGTGCCCTCGAACACCGCCCGCGCGTACGCCTCCGACTGCAACAACCCCGGCACCACCCGGCACTCGTACGTGCACAGGCTCACCGCCTCCCGCTCCAGCCGTGCCCACCGGCGGAACCACGCCGCGAGTCCCGCCTCGCCCCGTGTCAGATGCCGGGCGGCCTTCCGCAGCGCGCCGGTGTTGCCGAGGGCTTCCTCCGCGCGCTCCACGAACGCCTCGTCCGGCATCCGGCGCCCCAGCTCCACCGACTCCACCGTGTGCTTGGAGTACTGGACAGCGGCGGCGAGGTCGGCCCGGCTGAGCCCCGCGTGCTCGCGCAGTGCCTGGACGACCGCGCCGAACGTGCGCAGGCTGTCCGACGGATGAGGCTCCCGTTCCCTCTCCCTCGCCGGAACCGTCTGCGCGCCGGCATCCCCGGCCGCCTCCCCCTCGACTCCGACGTTCTCCATTCACCGCCCCTTTCCTCCGTACCGCCCCGCGGCGGCTCCTCACGCCGCCCGTGCTCGCGGTCCAGCGTGGCGGAAAATCAGACGTACCGTCCACTCTTCGTGTCCGTACGCTGACTCAGCGTACGGAGTGCCACACTCGTCCCCGCCCCGTTCGGCCGCCAATCTGACGTCATGGAGAGCGAGGAGAAACCGTCCGTTCCCGTCGTCCGGAGCCACGGCGGGAGCGTCCGGGGCCGCCGTCGCCCCTCCGTGGACTCCCGCCCGGTGCGGGCGGCGGCGGCCGGGACCGGCCGCGTTCAGACGAACAGGAAGAAGGTCAGTGATGCAGGACGGAACCACTCTGTACGCGCTCGACATCAGCGGGGCCTCGTTCGTGAAGCCGTGCGGCGGCCCCTGCACCGAGGGGTGCGTGACCCTGGCCCGGATCGGTGAGGACGCCTGGGCCCTGGGCGACAGCAAGCGGCCGGACGCGCAGCCACTGCGGTTCACCACGCAGGAGCTGAACGCGGCCGGTATCGACCCGGCGCGTTTCGGCCTCGGCGCCTGATCCCCCTCCCCTCCCGCCGGCCGGGCCGGGTCCGTTCCCGCGCCCGGCCGGCGCCTCTCGAAACGGGAACGGCTCATGCACCACCACGCCTATCTGTGGACCGGCCCGAAGGAACGCTTCGACGACGAGGCCCTGCGGCGGCCCCCGCACCCCGATCCGCCCCCGGCCGGAAGCAGGCCGGAACTGATCCAGCGCTACCAGCAGGTGGCCGCGGAGTTCCCCACGTCGGATCTCCCGCCCCTGGAGACGGCGTACTGGCTCCTCAAGCCCCGCTCGCTGGTGCGGGGCACCTGGGACGAGGCGAAGGAGGCGGCGGCCTGGCTCGGTGAGCGGCTGGCCGAGTACGCTCCCCGGTTCATGTCGGAGAGCGACCGGGACACCGCGCGTCTGGCCTGGATGGTGAACGCGGCCGCCGAGCGCCTGCGTTCGGGTGGCGACGTGTCGTACGGCTGCTACCTCGAACGCCCCCTGTACCTCTCCCTGGCCGTGGTGACGTGCTCCCCGAACCGCGCGATGCCCGACCTGCCCTGCCCGTGCCCGTAGCCGGAACCCGGAACACCCCCGCCCCGCACCCGCCACCCGGCGTGACGGAGGAAGCGGCGCACTGGCCACTCTCCGCGTCCGTACGCTGACTCGGTGTACGAAGCGTGGCACTCGTCCCCGCCCGCGTCCGGCCGCCACTCTGGCGTCATGAACCACGCAACGCCCCACGTCGGCGCTCCCACCCGCACCTTCACGCAACTGCTGTCGTCCACGCGGCGCGGCGCCCGGCTCGCCCGGCTGCTCGCCGTGACCGAGCTGCGCCGTTGGGGCGCCCCGCATGACCTCACCGAGCGGGCCGAACTCGTCGTCGCGGAGCTGGCCGCCAACGCCGTCCTCCACGGCCGCGTGCCCGGCCGCTGCTTCCGGCTCACACTCGTCCTCGACCCGACCGCCGGCCGCCTCCGCATCGAGGTCAGCGACGCCCGCGGGGATCTCCACCCGCGGATCGCGACGGATGCCGCCGAACCCGACGCACTCCGCACCGGCGGGCGCGGCCTGACCCTCGTCACCGCCCTCGCCGACCACTGGGAGTGCGTCCCGTACCCACCGACCGGCAAGACCGTCCGGGCCGTGCTCTCCGCACCGGCCGGCGAAGCACGAGCGTGCCGGGCGTGGGCCCACGGCGCGGGGGACACCGGGGCCGGGGCAGCCCGGCACCCCGCCGGAGGCACGCCCGGCTTCCTCTGGCAGCATGCCTGAATCAGGATTACGATGATTGATTCACGGGATGGTGCGGGGGCAGTCATGAAGCTGGAAGAGCTGGAAAAGGTGGGTCGGTACATCCGGCAGGAGCGGACACGCGCGGGCCTGAACCAGCGTGATCTGGCAGAACACGCCGGGCTCAGCCAGCCGACGATACACAGGATCGAGCAGGGCACCCGACCGGCGCTGAGCGTCACGGAGCTGGACCGGATCGCGCGGGCGCTGGGCGTGCCCATGCGGTACCTCCTGCGGGGCAATCCCGTCGCCGACCGGGCCCGCGTCGCTCCGCGCACGGCGCGGGAAGCCACTGACGAAGATCTGAACGAGGCGAGGAGGCTGGCCATCGATCTCCTGGCGCTCGACGACCGGCTGGCGGGGTCCCGTCCCGCCCCTAGCCCGTCCGTTCCGTCCGCGCCCCCGTCCGGTCGACCGGTCCCCGTCACCGACGCGGAGGAAGAGGGAAGGGCCGCCGCGACGGCCCTGCGCGCACGGCTCGGACTGGGCCTCGCGCCTCTGGCGGATCTTCCCGAACTGCTGGAGACCACCACGCACCTCGACGCCGGTGCGATGGCGATGCCCGGAACCGTCAGCGGCATCTCCGCCGTGGACCCCGCCCGAGGAGTGGCTGTCGCGCTCGTCAACGTCGGCGACGTACCCGAGCGGCAGCGCTTCTCCTACGCGCACGAGCTCGGCCACGTCGTCCTCGACGACGGAGTCGCCGTCGACCACCTGCGCTGCGGCCGCTCCCCACGCGAGATCCGGTGCGACGCCTTCGCCCGGCACTTCCTGGCGCCGCTGGAGGGGGTCCGCCAGGTATGGGAGCGCACGGCGGCGGCCCGCGGGCCGGCGGGGGAGGACGGCGACATCGACCCGTTGCGGCGTCTCGCCCAGGTCGCGCGTCATTTCCGCGTCTCGCTCCCCGTCGCCCGCATCCAGTGCATGAAGCTCGGCTTCGACCTGCCCCCGCAGTGCCAGGACGCTCTCCCCACCAACCGGGAAGCAGCCTGGCGTTTCGGCTGGGGACCCGAGTACGAGGCCGAGGTCAGTGCCGCGCAGCAGATCAGCCCCCCGCGCAGGATCCTCGAATGTGCGGTCCGCGCCTACGAGGCCGGTTCCCTCGGTCTGAAGCCACTGGCCCGTCTGCTGTGCACGGAACCGCATGACGCCGAAACCCGGCTGGAGAAGGCCGGTATCCGGCCGCCCGCAGCACCGGAGCCCCGACGGATCGACGCACGGTCGATGGCAGCCGCGCGCCGGAGGAGCTTGCACAGGAACGACAAGGAGCCATCACGAGCGTGAACGTCAGGGCGAACGAGAACGGGGAGGCGGCGAGTGACGCCGAACCCGTTGTCTCCATCCTCGACGCGGTGGTCTGCGTGTACTTCGCCGGCGCGAACCTGGTCGACATCCTGCTGAGGGCACTGGACTTCGCGGGCTGGCAGATCCAGGTTCCGCACGAGGTGTGCGAGGAAGTCAAGGGCAAGGACGCCAAGTTCCCCGGCCTGCGCAGGCGTTGGTCGGCGGTCGAGCGCAGCTCCCGGATCACGGTGCTGCCCGAGCTGACCCTGATATCCACCGACCCCGACCTGCTCGACCGGTTCTGCGAGATCCGCGACAACGACTTCGAGAGCGCCCATGAACAGCGGCAGCACCTGGGCGAGTGTGTCGTCGTCGCCCACGGCTCGTACCTGGCGGAGCGCGGACGAACCGTCTATGTCGGCATGGACGATCGCGACGGGCAGCGCATGGCCGCCCGTTACGGGCTCACCTGCTTCACCGTCGAGGACGTCATGCACTACGCCGTTCACGCCGGCTGCTTCCCGGACCAGGCAGCCTTAAAAGCCGCGTGGGATCGCCTGCAAAGGTTCGGTGACGGGCTGCCTCCCTTCGACCGGACCGGCTTGCCCGGCACCTGGCAGGATTACCGCACCTGAGGGCGACCGCTCGGCTCGCGGTACTCGGAAGACCGGCCTGCTCAACGGGACAAGGTCCGTCGTTCGGCCGTTGCTTCCGGCTCACGCTCGTCCTCGACCCGACCGCCGGCCGCCTCCGCATCGAGGTCGGCGACGCCCGCGGGGACCTCCACCCGCAGATCGCGACGGACGCCGCCGAACCCGACGCACTCCGCACCGGCGGGCACGGCCCGACCCTCGTCACCGCCCTCGCCGACCACGGGGACTGCGTCCCCTACCCGCCGACCGGCACAACCGTCCGGGCGGTGCTCTCGGCCGGAGGGGGCGCGGCGGCCGTCACCGTGTGACCGTTCCGCACAGGCCGGTTGACGGGCGGTCAGAAGACCTCGATCCACCGGCCCTGCCGGAGCCGTTCCAGGACCGGGCTCAGCCAGGGGCTCCGGGCCACGGGCAGCCGGGCAACGGTGCTGTCGAAGATGCGCCAGTCGGGCCGGAACAGCGCGCCGGGAGTCTGCGGAGGCTCGTCCTCGTCGAGGACGTCCCGCGGTACGTGGCTCGTCGTGCTGATCAAAGTGCGCTGCTCGGGCTCGACCAGCCGGCGCCACACACCCAGCGGCAGGGGCACCCGGTGGGCCGAGGCGGCGGGACCGTCGGGAGCCCACATGTCGCCCGTCCGGGGATGGATCGGCACGAGGAGGATCTCGGCATCCGGGTCCGGGGCGGGCTGTCCCGGTCCGGCGAGGGCGGCGTGCCGTTCCGGGCCGTCCTCGGGCAGCAGGACGTCAAGCACGCGCTGGAACATGTCCGTTGTCAGGCCGTCGGGGACCCGTACGGGGTGCCCCTCGGAGGCTTCCAGCAGGTGGGCGAGGGCGTGGCCGGCTGCTGCCTCCCACCGGGGGCTCCACGACCAGAAGTGGTTGTGTTCCGGCCGCCCTCCCCAGGTGGCGACCGGCTCGACCGGGGGCGTCTTCTCGCCGTGTTCGGCGAGTTCGGCCCAGGACAGGGGCGCGGGTCCGGGGCCGTCGACGGGGATGCGGCGCACGGCGTCGGGGTCGAGCCGCACCGACTGCCAGAGCGAGCAGTCGTCGATGCGGGTCGCCACGAGGAGACCGCAGGCCGAGCAGGCCGTGTTGGGGCCGTCGGCGCCGCCGAAGCCGCAACAGGCGATGCCGCGGGCCTCGGGAAGCAGCCGCGTGCCACGGATGTCGCCGGGCGCGATGACGTACGCTCCGGGCGTGCCGTCGGACAGGGCGGGGACGGGTGCGTGGACACCGCGCTCCTCGGCCTCGGCCGGATCGCCCTCGTCCCGCATCCGCCGGGGCCGTCCCCACGACTCCGGGTCCACGGCGAACGTCCCCGGCTGCATGAGCACCGGAAGCTGGACCCCGTTTCCGTAGCTCTGATGGGCGTGGACCGGCAGGGCGACCTGGGTCAGTGGAGCGGTCAACTCCGCGCCGCACCCCGCGCACACGAAAACGAACACATGCCCTCCCCTGGGAACCAGAGGCATCTTCGCAGCTCGCCGGCGGCCGGGCGGCACCCGATGCGCACGCCCCGTCGGGTGCCGCTGAGGGGCCTGGGGGATCGGACGGCCCTCGCCGTGCGCAGCCGTCCCCCGTCGGCCGGCCGGTCGGTACGGTGGTCGGAATCGTGGTGCACCGCTACGGGAGCGCAGGGAGGTCCCGGTAGCCCGCGACGCCCCGCCGGGGCGTGGAACGCGCGACCGGGCAGCCCCGGGACGCCCGGGCTCGTACGGCTCGGGTAACTCGCCGCCCAGGGCCGCGGCGAGTCCGCGCCGGCGGGCACGCCCACCGGCGGGAGCGTCCTGCCGCCCGGGCGCCGACCGCTACGCGGGTCGCGCCGGGAACACGATCACCGAGCCGTCCTTGTGGCGGGCCATGTCGATGGCCACGTCCGTCGGGCGGCTGTCGAGCCTGACCCCGCTGCCCAGCCGGTGGATGCGGTGGGCGGCGCGCAGCAGGCGGTCGACCTCGTTCGTGGTGAGGACGGGGCGGCGACCGGCCGGACGCGCCAGTTCCAGGGACGACAGACGCACCAGGACGGCGGCGATGCCCGACTCCAGTGCGTCGAGGCTCTCCTGGTCGCGCTTGAGTGCGGCCATGAAGTGCCGGAACGGGTTGCCGGGATCGTCCTGGGCGTGCTCGACGGCCTGGACGACGGCGACTCGCCGTTTCAGCGCGATGGCCAGGGAGGCGAGTTCGAGGTGGGTGCGGAACGTGCCGCCGTCGTCGTCGATGCCGGGGAACGACTGCGCCAGTGCGGCCAGTTCGACGGGCTGGTCCTCGGGCAGCGCGTCGAGCGCCTTCTGCCAGCCTTTGAGGCGGGACTCGGCCTTGCTCAGCGCCGTGTCGATGGTGTGCACCGCCGAGTCCAGCCCCAGCGACAGCCCGAGCTTGCCCTGGTCGAGGAGGACGGCCGTGGCCTTGTCGATCGCGGGACGGCAGCCGTTGAGTGCGTTCAGCTCGTCGTCGAGCTTGTCCTGCAGCACCTGCTCCAGCAGTTCCGTGATGTGCTCGATCGCCAGTTGCCGTTGACGGTCCGCGTGCGCGCTGACCCCGGCCGCCACGGCCATCAGCACGAGTGGGGCCGCCACGGTGAGCGCCGTACCGCCGACGGCCGCGGCACCGGCCGTCACGCCGGCCCCGCCGACCGTACCTGCGGCTGCCGCGCCCTGGACGGGCACGAGCTTGGCTTTGGCGACGATCTCGCCCGTCCCGTCGACGAGGGAACTGTAGAAGCCCCCGCCCTTCGCCGCCATCGGGCGGACAAGGCCCTGACCGAACTGGGCGGCGACCTTCGACGGGATCACCATCTGGTACAGGTTCTCGCCGGACGCGGTCGCCCGGGCCGTCGTGAGAGAGGTGCGCGCCGATCGGGTGACGAACTCCGTCAGGTGCTGTGCCAGAGGGCTCGCGGCGCTGAGCAGGATGCCACGGCTGCGGTCGAGCTTGTCGGGCAGCGGATGCACCTCCAGGGTGACGATGGGCTCCTCGGCCAGGGCGGCCAGCGCGCCGCGCAGTTCGGCCAGCCGCTCGGCCGTCATCGGCTCACCGGCGGTCAGCCCCGGCACCCGGACGTCGGCGGTCGCCAGCGTCCACACCGGCACAGTGGTCTTGCGGTCGTCGGTCATCGTTCCCCCTGGTTTTCCATGGGATCCTACGGCTGTCGTCCGACGGGAACGGCGGATTCTCGTTCCCTCGGGCTCCCGGATCGCGGCGCTCGGACGTCACTCGTCACACGTCGGACCGTTCCGGGACCGGGCCGGCTTCGTCGTGTGCTCGTGGTCCCGGTCGCGTCGTCACCGCATCCGCGCCCGTCCGCGTAGCCCTCCGGTCGATGTACGACGCACACGGCTTCGCCTCTCTCACCTCGTCACGGGTGCCGGTACCACACCCCGCTCACCGTCGGTGACGCCAAAGCTGCCGCAACCGGAGAACCGCCATGGCTCGATGGGATTCGAGTTCCGTGGCGGGGACAGGCTCCCGGCCGAGCCCCAGGCGCACCTGGTGGTAGAGCCGGTGCGGGGCGGCGGCGGAACCGTCGACCAGCGCGGACAGGAGCGGCGTGTCGGCCGGTGTGTCCCGATCCACCTCGACGAGCAACGCGACTTGGTCGTCGAGGTGCAGGAAGGGAAGCTGTCCGCCCGCCCTGCGACGAAGATCGCCCCAGTTCAGGGGGGTGCCGTCGGCACGGGCCAGTTCCTCGAGGACGCCACGGACGGTGAGGGCCAGCTTGGCGATCCTCTCGGCCGGCAGGCGGTCATCCCGCGGTGACTCGGCGGTACGGCCCGCCGACGACGGGTTCCGCGGGGCGGCCGCGGGTTGGTCGGCGCGCTCGGCGGACATCCGATTCTCCAGCCTGCGCCGCAGGCGTCTGACCTGCTTGGCATCCTTGAGCGGCAGTGGCTGGGCGTACTGTTCGCACTGCTTCCCGATCTCGTCGAGCAGCCGCTGCAGGTCCTGGGTGGACCGGTGCTCGTGAGTCCGGTTCAGTTCGTCGAGCAGACGTCTGATCTTCCTGAGATGCGGATTCTTCGTCTCGGCCGGTTTCGGTTCGACGGTCTTGGCCGGTTTCGGTTCGACGGCCTTGACCGGTTTCGGTTCGGGAGAGACGGTTCGGTGTTCCGTCCTGTCCTGGGGGACGGTGACCGGGCGGCCGATCAGGCGGTCGAGACGGAACAGAACGCTGTCGCTCTCACTCAGCCAGGCACGGAGGGTCCGCCTGTGGGAGCAGGCCTGCTCGTACTGTCGGAGAAGCGCCTCGCCTTGTTCCATCGCCTCCGACAGGCGCTGGACGCGCATCCCTTTCGTCCGGGCCCGGGTCTTCGCCGCCTCCTCCAGCTTCTCCCGCATCCGCGCACGCCTCCGGCGCGCCTGACGCAGGTCGTTCTCGGAGGGCGCCGCCCCGGCGGCCGACCGGTTCGTACCGGACGACGGGGCGGCCGGCCCGCGCGTCGGCCGGCTCCCGTACGCCGTATGCGTCTTCTTGGCCTCGGCCACCGCCCACTGCTGCAGAGCGAACTCCGAGACCGGTTCGGCCAACCCGAGCCGGGTCAGTACCTGGCCCAGGTAGGGAAGGGGCCTGCCCAAGTGGGTGACGATCAGGACGCTCAGCAGCGGGCGGTCGGGCACCCGCGGCTTGTCCACCTCGATCAGCAGTTCCTGGCGTTTGGGGTCCGACAGGTCGTAGACCCACCTGCCGAGCCGTTCGGCCAGTTCGCTCCAGGTGATCGTGGCGCCCTTCGCCGCGACCTCCTCCAGCACTTTCCCGAGTGCCTCGGCCGGCTTCCCCGGTGCGGTCTCCGGCACCTCGGGCTCACTGGACACGGGTTCGGTGAGCGGTGTCCGCTCACATGTGCTGGAGGCGCGGGGCGCCGGGACGTGCTTCTCGTCGAGTGCGACACTGGGACGCCACAGACCGGTGCGTTCCGCGTCCAGGCCGTTGAGCCGGACCAGGGCGTCGGCCTGGACCGCCCACGGGGAACCGTGTTCCCCGGCGATGTCCGTGACCAGCAGCCGAACCGGGCCCGCAAGACGGTAGACGTACTGGTCCGTGGGCATCGGCACCGTGTCGGGCAGGGACAGATGGGCCCGAACGATGCGGCTTCCCGCCGTCTTGACGAAACCGGGGACCAGGTACCGGCCGGTCATGGCGAACGGCGACGAGGACGGGAGCGCCGACTCGGTGTCCACCGCGAACACGACCCGTTCACCGGTGAGGGGCAGGCTGCCGGGGAGCGGCGCGCAGTCGACGCCGCCGTCGCGGACCAGTCCCTTGACGCGCAGTTCCTCGAGCGCGGGCGTGACAAGGCCGTTGCCGGTCATACGGCAGTGTTCCAGTGGGGTCCAGTCCGTCTTCGTTCCGTCGGCCGTGGTGCCGATGAGCACTCGACGGTCGTTGCCCTCGGTCCTGCACCGCACGAGCAGCGCGTATCCGCGACGCGCCGCCATGTCGCGTGCGAGGACGTCGTCCCGGCCGAAGACCCACTCGATACGGCCTTCCTTCGCGCTCAGGCTGTCCGCCGCCTTGCGCCAGCTTCGGTAGTCCTCGGGGTGAAGCTCGAACCGAAGGTGCATGTTCGCGCGACGCAACCAGAAATCCACGGCATCACCGTGGCAGTGCCCAAAAGTGCGCAACTCCCCCTGGACCTCGTGCCCCTGTGTCGCCAGCCAGCGGGTGACATGGGCCTTGATGAACAAGTGGTCGGCGCTGTCCACGCTGTGAGTGGTCCGGTGACATTCCCCACGGCCGGGTCTGGCCTCGTGGGCGAAGTGGCAGACCCTTGTCACATACCGTTTGGGGCGCAGCGGTTCTCCGCAGCCGCCGAGAAGCGTGCCGCACCAGAAGTCGTCTCTCCCGAACTGGCGGAGGAACTCGTCGAAGTTGTGCGGCTCTTCAGGAAGGATCACCGGCTGGTCCGAATCACGGCCTCCGATGACCGCGGTCTGAATGAGACGAGTGTCGATCTGCCCCAACTCTGGATCCTCCGAGAACACGCGAGCCAACCGCCTCGAGAGACAAGAAGGTGGAACGGGCTTTGCCCCGTGTACGCCGGGGCCACTACACGCCTTGGATGCGAAAAGCCTGGTCAGGGCAGAAGCCGAGGCGCTCGGAAGCCGCTCGTCGTGCGCTGCTTCTCCCTCCGGACACCGACTGCGGCCTGCAAGGACCGATCACGCCCCTTCGCCCCGTCATCAGCGACACGGGAGGGCGGCCCTTGCCGAGTTCGGCGAGCCCGTCACGCAGCTTCTGCCTCTGCTCGTCGGTCGTGAGCCCGAGCCGGTCCGCTTCCTGGCTGAAGGCCCGCCAACTGACGCCCCCCGCACGAGAGGCGCAACGCCTGAGCCTGTCGATGACGGACGGCGACTCCGCCTCGACCGCGCGCCGTTCGGCCGCGGCGGTCGACTCCCCACCCATGGCACCCCCACTTCGGCAATCCGGCGTCGAATCGCCCCAAAGGAGACCGGCCGGATACGTTCACACCTTAGAGCCCACCCGTTTACAGCGTCAACACATGAGTGATTAAACTTCAATCGCAATCAAAGTTCAATTGACAGTGTCAACAGGTAAAGTGTGCGGGGTCCGCGCAGACCGAGTCCTGTCCGGAAGGTCCTCATGCCGCAGCACGAACGCCTCCCCGGCACACCTGAGTTCCGCATCAGGCTTCCCAAGGGAGGCGGTGAGGCGCGTGGGTATCCGCTCACCGAGTTCGGCGACAACGGCACGCACAAGTTCCTCCTGCGGGAGGGTTCGGCGGTGTCCGCCGAGTCATGGCCCAGACTCAGCGGATACGTACGCCGGTTGCGTGAGGAGCTGCGCGCGGACGGCGGACTCGTCGATGCCCCCGCCGGTCCCGACGGGCCGCAGACACCGCCGTGCTGGGTGACGACCCGGGACATCGCGTGCAACTCCTCATCGGCCGCCGCCTCGCTGGTGTACGGCTACGACGCTTCGGGCCCGGAGGCCTGGCGGACCGACGAGGGTCACCCGCTCGTCGACTACCAGGCGCCCAGCTGGCGTGCCCCGCGCAAGGCGTGGCTGGTGCGCGGCAACAACGTCTCCGGGCACAACCTGGTGCGGCAGCTGTGGCTGAAGGAGGGGTTCGTCTCGCTCGCGGCCACGCATCTGCCGCGCCTGGAGGAGACCGACCCGACCAAGAGCGCACTGCGCCGCTTCGTCGAGGAGGGGTACGAGCAGGCGGCTTCGTACCACCAGAAGCGGAGCTTCGTCGATGAGTTCCACGCCTTCCTGACCCAGATGCGCGTGGGCGACACGGTGGCCACCTTCTCCGACGGCCGCCTGTACATCGGGGAGATCACCGGGGACGCCGTGCAGACCGCGTCGCCGGACGGGCTGTCCAATCTGCGCCGGACCGTGGCCTGGGAGGCGGACAGCCACGTGTACGAGGACCTGCCGGACGACGTGCAGCAGAAGCTGTCCCTGCAGCACGACGTCGTCGACCTGACCGGTGTCCTGGAGGCGCTGGACAGGCTGCCCGGGCGCAGCGGGAGCACGGATCCGGCGACGGCCGGCAGCGGACTTCCCGCCGTGGACGGGCAGGCCCAGCAGGAGGTGTCGCTGCCGCCCGTCACCGACGCGCTCGCCGACAGGCTCCTCGTCCACGACCGGGCCTGGCTGGAGGAGCTGCGCGAAATCCTCCTCGACGAGAAGCAGCTGGTGTTCCACGGTCCGCCGGGCACGGGCAAGACGTATCTGGCGCTGGAACTGGCCGAGTACTTCGGCGGCGGCCCGGAACAGGTCAAGATCGTGCAGTTCCACCCCTCGTACACCTATGAGGACTTCTTCGAGGGGTTCCGGCCCGTGGAAGACCCCGAGACACAGGAGGTGGCCTTCCGGCTGACGGCCGGTCCGCTGCGGGAGCTCGCCGACCTCGCCCTGCGCGAGGGCAATCAGCACGTCCCGTACTTCCTGGTCATCGACGAGATCAACCGCGCCAATCTCGCGAAGGTCTTCGGCGAGCTGTACTTCCTCCTGGAGTACCGGAGGAGGTCGGTCCGTCTGACCTACTCGGGGGACGACTTCGCGCTGCCGCCCAACCTCTTCGTGATCGGCACGATGAACACCGCCGACCGGTCGATCGCCCTGGTCGACGCGGCGATGCGGCGCCGTTTCGCGTTCGTGGAACTCTCGCCGCGCAGCGAGCCGACCGCCGGACTGCTCGCGCGCTGGCTGAAGCGCGAGGGCAGGGACCTGGAGCCCGCCCGTCTCCTCGATGCGCTCAACGCCCGTATCGGGGACGCCGACTTCGCGATCGGCCCGTCGTATCTGATGAAGCCCGGGGTCTACCGCGACGGCGGCCTCGAACGGGTCTGGCGCACGAAGATCCTGCCCCTGCTGGAGGAACACCACTACGGCGAGGGCCTCGACGTCGCCGCCCGCTACGGCCTCGACGCGCTGCGCGGACAGCGCCCGTCGGCATGAGCGCGGCGGGCACGGGCCCGGCGGCTGCGGGCGCGCACCCGGCGATGCCCGTGGGCGAGGTGACGCTGCGCGAGTACGGGCCCGCCGTCTCCGTCCCCCTGGACGCCGGCGCCGGGCGGGCCCTTGCCGCCTCCGGCATCCTGCGGAGCGCCACCCCGGACCCCGGCCGGGACGGGCACTGGCTGCTGCGGGCGGGCAGCCTGGTCGGTGCCGTGCGCACACCCGGCGGTCCGGTCGTACGGATCATGCCCAAAACCCCGGTGCGCCGGCTGTTCTTCCTGCTCGGGTTCAGCCTCGACCCGGCACGCGCCTGGCGCGACAGCCGGGAGGGCACCATCGACACCGGCACGTACGACGACGTCGTCCCCGCGCTCGCGCACGCCGTGGAGCGGCAGATCGACGCGGCACTGCGCCAGGGGGTCCTCCAGGGCTACCGGGAGGTGGAGGAGTCCGCGCTGGTCGTACGCGGGCGGATCCGTGAGGCCGAGCAGATCCGGCGGCACTTCGGCCGCACCCCGCCCGTGGAGATCGCCTACGACGCGTACACCGCCGACATCGCCGAGAACCGTATCCTGCGCGCCGCCGCCGAGCGGCTGCTGCGGCTGCCGGACGTCCCCGGTCCCGTCCGGCGGCGCCTGGCCCATCAGCGCGTCCGCCTCGCCGACGCCCGGCCGCTGGTGCGGGGGCAGGAACTGCCCCGGTGGCAGCCGTCCCGCCTCAACTCCCGCTACCGGCCCGCACTGCGGCTCGCCGAGGCCGTCCTGCGCGGCACCTCGCCGGAGCACCGGCCCGCCGGGGCCGAGCCGCTCGCCGTGGACGGCTTCCTGCTCGACATGAACCAGCTGTTCGAGGACTTCGTCACCGTCGCCCTGCGCGAGGCCCTGCGGGAGCACGGACTGACCGCGCGGCTCCAGGACATCCACCACCTCGACACCGCGGGCCTCGTCCGCATGCGTCCCGATCTCGTCGTCCGCACCGGCGACGGCCGCACCCCGCTCGCCGTCGTCGACGCCAAGTACAAGGTCGAGAAGGCCGACGGGCTTCTCAACGCCGACCTGTACCAGGCGCTCGCGTACGCCACCGTGCTCGGTCTGCGCGAGGCACATCTGGTGTACGCGGCCGGACGGCACCCCGAGCGCTTCCACGAGGTGCGCGGAACGGCGGGACCGGACGGGCGAGGGACAAGGCTGTACCAGCACAGCCTCGACCTCTCCCGCGAACCGGGACAACTCCTGGCCACCCTCCGGGGGATCGCCGGCCGGCTGGCCGGTGCCGCCCCGCACTCGCGATCGTGAAACACCGTCGGACGGAAGGGAAGAGACCTCATGCCCCGGCTCGCCCTCGCCCAGAGTTTCTGGGACAGCTACGACACACTCGAAAAGCCGGTACGGGCCGGAGTGCGCAAGGCCATGGCGAAGTTCCAGGCCATGAGCGTCGCCGAACTCAACGCGGACAAGGGACTGCACCTGGAGTCCGTCGAGAACGCCCGTGACCGGCGGATACGCACCATTCGCATCACCGACTTCTGGCGGGGCGTCGTCCTCGCCCCCGACGACGGCAGTGATGTGTTCCTGCTGGTCAACGTTCTGCCGCACGACGACGCCTATGCCTGGGCGGCGAAGCGCCTGTACAGCACGAACACCGCGACCCGTGCCCTGGAGGTGCGCGACGCCGTCGCCCTGGACGAACTGACACCGGTGTACGAGACAGCCGCGCGCACGGCCCCCCGACGGCTGTTCGCGGACATCTCCGACGGCACCCTGCGCGAACTCGGCATCGACGACCAGGTGCTGCGCGCCGCGCGGTCCATGGTGGACAAGGCCCAGCTGGAGGCGTTCTCCGCGCTCCTGCCGGAGGACCAGCGGGAGGTTCTGGAGTACCTCGCCGAGGGCTTCGACCCGGAGGATGTCTACCGGGACGTCGTCGCCGTCCGCCGGCCCGCCGACGCGCCCGCCGAACCGGTCGAGGACCTGGCCACGGCGATCGCCAACACCCCCGCGCGCATCCGCCTGGTCACCGGGCCGCAGGAGCTGGAGGACATCCTGGAGAAGCCGTTCGCCGCCTGGCGGATCTTCCTCCACCCCTCCCAGCGGCGCGTCGCCTACCGCACCTCGTACGGGGGTCCCGCCCAGGTCACCGGCGGACCCGGGACGGGCAAGACCGTGGCCGCCCTGCACCGGGTCAAGCACCTGCTCGGCCGTTCCGGCGACGGCCGCATCCTGCTCACCACGTACACGAACGCACTCGCCGCCGGGCTGCGCGAGATGCTCGGTCTGCTCCTCGACGAGGACGAGAAACTGCTGGCGCGGGTCGACGTGACGACGGTCGACGCCTACGCGCACAGCGTCGTACGCGCGAGGTCGGCGAACACGCCCAAGCCGATCGGGGACCGGGAGCAGCAGCAGCTGTGGGAGAAGGTCGTCAAGCAGCTCGGTCTGCCGTTCACCGCCCAGTTCCTGGCCCAGGAGTACCGGCACGTCGTCCTCGGCCAGGACCTTCGCGATCTCGACTCCTACCTCGGCGCGAGCCGCCGCGGCCGCGGCACCGGCCTCGGGCCCGCGCGGCGCCGGGAGGTGTGGAGCGGCGTGGAACGGTTCGAACAGCTTCTGCGCGACCGCAAGGAGACCACACATCTGCGGGTCTGCGCCCGCGCGGCGGAACTCCTCGCCGACGGGCCGGCCCCGTACGCCCATGTCGTCGTCGACGAGGCCCAGGACCTGCACCCCGCGCAGTGGCGTGTGCTGCGCGCCGCCGTCTCCCCCGGCCCCGACGACCTGTTCATCACCGGCGACCCGCACCAGCGGATCTACGACTCCCGGGTGTCACTCGGCTCCCTGGGCATCACCACGGCCGGCCGCAGCTTCCGGTTGCGTGTCAACTACCGCTCCACCGAGGAGATCCTCGCCTGGTCGACGCAGCTCCTCGCGCCCGTCACCGTCGACACGCTCGAAGGCGAGGGAACGGACTCACTCGCCGGATACCTCTCCCTGCTCCACGGGCGCCGCCCCCAGGTGCAGGGCTACGCGACCCGGCAGGAGGAGACCAAGGCCCTGGTGGACCGGGTCCGAACCCTGCTCGCCGAGGGCCTGGCACCGCACGAGATCGGCGTGTGCGCGCGCTTCAACCTCTCCCTGGACGCGGCCGAGGAGAAGCTGAGGGCCGCCGGCATCCCGGTGCTGCGGGTCAAAGGACAGGTCGACCAGGGCACCGAGGGGGTGCGGCTGGCGACGATGCACGCGATGAAGGGGCTGGAGTTCCGGGCGGTGTCCGTCCTCGGTGTCAGCGAGGGCGCCGTCCCGTTCCCCCGTGGGATCACCCCGCGCGAGGCGGACCCGCTGCAGCACGAGGCCGACCTGCTCCGGGAGCGCTGTCTCCTCTTCGTCGCCTGTACACGCGCCCGTGAAGCGCTGAGTGTGACGTGGAGCGGGACTCCGAGCCCGTTTCTGCCGCAAGCCGCCTGACCGGCTGCCCGGCGCGGATCAGTGCGGAGCACCCGTCAAGGTGCTCCGCACGGCCCTCGCTCCTCCGGCACCAGGACGCCCGTGAACCGTCGCCCTCGCCCCTTCGACCGGGGCGGCTCGCCCACGGCATCCTTCCTGGACGTCAGCGCTGTCAGCCGACCTCGAGCGGGAGGGCCGGGTCGGCGGCCCACTCGGTGAGGGAACCGTCGTAGACGGCGGCGTCGGGGCGGCCGAGGAGGGCCAGCTGGAAGGCCAGGGTGGTGGCGGCGATGCCGCTGCCGCAGTACGTGATGACCTTCTTGGACTCGTCCAGGGTCCCGGCCTCGCCGAGGAGCCCGCGGATCTCGTCGGGATCGTGGAGGAGGCCGTCGGAGTCGGCGAGGTCGGGGAAGGGGACGTTCGTGCTGGAGGGAATGCGGCCCGGCCGGGCGCAGGTCCTGCGGGTGCCGGTGAAGGTGGGGCGGTCGAGGCAGTTCACCAGCTGGATGCCCGGGTCGTCGATCGCGGCGAGGACCGTGTCCTTGTCGGCGTGGAGCTCGGGACGGCGCCGGGCGGTGAACACGGCGGGCTCGTTGGACTCCACGCCGCTCCTGACCGCGTGGCCCGCCCGGGTCCAGGCGGCGAGGCCGCCGTTCAGCACCGACACGTCGTCGAAGCCCTCGTACCGCAGGTTCCACCACAGCCGGGTGGCCCAGATGTTCATGCCCTGGTCGTAGACGACCGCATGGGTGCCGGGGCCGACGCCGAGGGCGCCGATCCGGGCGGCGAAGGTCTCGCTGTCGAGCGCGGTGAACATGGTGGCCGCGTCGGGGTCGGCGAGATCGTGCAGCAGGTCGGCGAAGACGGCGCCGGGGATGTGGGCCTTCTCGTACGCCCGGCGGCCCGATTCGAACTCGTAGTAGCCGTCGCCCTCGGGCTGGGTGAGGAAGGTGGTGGCGTCGAGGATCCGGAGCGCGGGGTCCTCGAGGCGCTCGTGCAGCCAGGCCGGGTCCACCAGCAGGGGAGGGGACATACGTGCCTCCTTTGTTCTTGCAGCCCGGGTTCTTGCAGCCCGGACAGGACACCGAGGCGCCCTGCACATGCCCTCTTTGTGCAGTATGTCCCACCTTGCTTCTTCTGGGGATCCGGACAGCTCGAGGGGCCCGGGTCCCACCCGTGGCCGTGCGGGTGCGTCACCGGCCGACGCCAGCCGGGCCACAGCGAGTCCGCGCCGGCTCCTGCGGGTTCTTCCGCTCCTTCCGCCGGACTGCGAGCGGTGCGACAACCCGATGAATCCGATGAATCACCACTAACGTGATCATATGCGCGTACTGGTCACCGGCGGTGCCGGGTTCATCGGGTCCCATGTCGTGTCCGTGCTCCGGGAGCGCGGACATGAGCCGCTCGTGTTCGACGTGCGGGAGGATCCCCGCGCCGACGTGCGGGACCCGGAAGCCGTCAAACGCGCCCTGTCCGGAGTGGACGCCGTGTGCCACCAGGCCGCGATGGTCGGGCTCGGCAACGGGATCTTTGACGCGGCGGAGTACGTCCTGCGCAACGACCTGGGCACCGCCGTGCTGCTCGCCGCCATGGCGGAGGCCGGTGTCAGGCGCCTCGTGCTGGCCGGATCGATGGCCGTCTACGGGGAAGGGCGGTACACGTGCCCGCGGCACGGGAACGTACGGCCCGGACCGCGTTCCGTCGCCGACCTCGACGCGGGCCGCTTCGAGCCCACCTGCCCGGTGTGCGGGGACGCCCTCTCCCCCAGCCCGGTCGACGAGGACGTCCCGGCCGATCCCCGGAACGTGTACGCGGCGACCAAGCTCGCCCAGGAGCACCTGGCCGCCGCCTGGGCCCGCTGCACCGGAGGGTCGGCGGTGTCGCTGCGCTATCACAACGTGTACGGCCCCGGAATGCCGCGTGACACCCCGTACGCCGGTGTCGCCTCCTTCTTCCTCTCGGCGCTCGCCCGGGGCGAGGCACCGCGCGTGTTCGAGGACGGGCGGCAGCTGAGGGACTTCGTGCACGTCCGGGACGTGGCGGCGGCCAATGCGGTGGCGCTGGAGGCGGAGGCCGCCCCGGGGGTGCTCACGACGTACAACACCGGCAGCGGTGAACCGCACACCGTCGGCGAGATGGCGCGGGCGCTGGCCGCCGCGTACGGCGGGCCCGAGCCGGTGGTCACCGGCGAGTACCGGCTCGGGGACGTACGGCGCATCGTCGCGGACTCGTCGCGCCTGCGGGCCGAGCTGGGGTGGCGGCCTGAGATCGGTTTCGAGGAGGGCATGACGGAGTTCGCGCGGGCCGGGATGCGGGAGACATAGGACCTGGCGGACCGGCGGTACTGCCCGCGCCGCGTCCGAGAAGCGCTGGCGGGCGGGCCGCGCGCCCCAGGGGACTCCGGGGTACTTGTACAACCGCTGCCGCTGCCGGTACCCCCGGATGCCTTCCCGGCGGCCCTGGGTATCCGCGTCTCACCGGGAACAGGAGTCTTGTATGCCCGATTCATCCTTGTGGGGTGAGAGCGTGACGACGACTCCTTCGGACGGCGATGTCGATGTGGTGCTGCCCTGTCTGAACGAGGCCGAGGCCCTTCCCTGGGTCCTCGCACGGATCCCGCCGGGCTGGCGCGCGCTCGTCGTCGACAACGGTTCCACCGACGGCTCGGCCGAGGTCGCCCGCGCGTGCGGCGCGACCGTCGTGCACGAGCCGCGCCGGGGCTTCGGCGCCGCCTGCCACGCCGGGCTGACCGCCGCCACCGCCGACGTGGTGTGCTTCTGCGACGGCGACGCCTCTCTCGACCCGTCGCTCCTCGTCCCCTTCGTCCGTGAGGTCCAAGGCGGCGGAGCCGACCTGGTACTCGGCCGACGGTGTCCGCGCGGCCGGGGCGCGTGGCCCGTGCACGCCCGCGCCGGCAATCTGGCGCTCGCCCGGATGCTGCGCCGCCGCACCGGGCTGCGCCTGCACGACCTCGGTCCCCTGCGCGCCGCCCGCCGCAAGCCCCTGCTCGCCCTCGGCCTCACCGACCGGCGCAGCGGTTATCCGCTCCAGATGGTCGTCCGCGCGGCCGACGCCGGCTGGCGGATCGTCGAGCACGACGTGCCGTACCTGCCGCGCACCGGGGCCTCGAAGGTCACGGGCACCTGGCGCGGCACCTGGCAGGCCGTGCGGGACATGAGCCGCGTGCTGGGCGAACCTCCCAGCGCACCTCCCGCACACGAAGGAGGACGCGTTCGTTGACCACGCTCCTCGTCATCGCCAAGGAGCCTCGGCCGGGCCGGGTCAAGACCCGGCTCACCCCGCCGTTCACGCCCGGTCAGGCGGCGGAGCTGGCCGAGGCCGCCCTCGTGGACACCCTGCGGGCCGTGGCGGCCGCGCCCGCCTCCCGGCGCGTCCTCGTCCTCGACGGCACCCCCGGCCCCTGGCTGCCACCGGGCTTCGACGTCGTGCCGCAGTGCGCGGGCGGGCTGGACGAACGGCTGGCGGACGCCTTCGCGCACTGCGACGGCCCGGCCCTGCTCATCGGCATGGACACCCCACAGGTGACGCCGGAGCTGCTCACCGTGGACTTCACCGACTGCGACGCCCACTTCGGCCCGGCCGAGGACGGCGGCTTCTGGGCCCTCGGCCTGGCGCGCCCCGATCCCGGGCTGCTGCGGGGCGTGCCCATGTCGGCCCCGACGACGGGAGCGGTCCAACGGGACCGGCTCCTCACCGCCGGTCTGCGGGTGCGTGACCTGCCGCTCCTGCGCGACGTCGACACCGCCGCCGACGCCCGTGCCGTCGCCGCCCTGGCCCCGCACGGCCGTTTCGCGGCCCGGCTGGCCCGGTGCACGGCGGCCGTCACCGGCCCCTGACCCGCCGCGGAGCCGCCCCGACCCGCGCATGGCACATCCCGGGAGGGGCCGGTCAGCGGGCGTCCGGCTGACGGTGCTTCGCCGTTCCGCGCAGCCGCAGCACCAGCAGCAGCGCCGAACCGCCGAAGAGGGCGGCGGTGATCAGCAGCCAGCGGGCGAGGAACACATCCGTCGACATCCCGGTGACGAGCCGGTAGCGCCGCTCCACCATGCCGCTGATCAAGGGGAACCACACCAGAAGGAGCAGCCCTGATAGGGCCGCCGGTACGCGCACGTACAGCGTCCACTCCCGGCGCCGGGCCGCGTCGAGCCCCCGTACGACCGCCCGGTCCGCGACCGTGTACAAGGGCAGCAGCACGAGGTCGTGCAGCAGCGCCGCCCCCACGAACCACAGCGCCACGCCGAACCAGTCGCCCGCGAGCAGCCGCACCCCCGCATAGGCGGTGAGCGCGAACGAGCAGGCGAGCAGCAGGATCTGCAGGGGGCTGCCGATCGGAATACGGGCGAGCGGCGGGCGCATCACAGGTCTCCGAACGTCAGCCGGGCCACCCACTTGGTGTTGAGCACACCGGGCGCGGCGGGCACGATGACCCGCGCCGGCCGGCCGTGGTCGAGGGACAGCTCCTCGCCGTTGACGTACAGGGCGAGCAGGGAACGCGGGTCGGCCACCTGGTTGGCGCGCAGCGCGGCCTTCCGGAAGGCGCCGCGTCGCTGGAGGGACTCGACGAACACGTCCGGCGGGTCGTCGTACCCGACGAGCGCCGCGAGGTCGCGCAGCCGCACCCCGCGCCACCACTGGTCCGACGTCGACCAGCCCTCCACGCAGGCGATGGGCAGTGCCGCGCTGTGCAGGGGGAGCCGGAGCAGCTCCTCCCGGCCGAGACGCACGGTGCCCGTGCGTCCGGTGACGACGAGCCGCCATGCGTCCTCGCCCGTCTCCGCCGCGTCGATCCCGGCGTACGCGGCGGTCTTGTTGATCTGGAAGCCGTTCGGACCCTCGCCGGGGTCGCCACCGCCGTGCGGTGCGAGGAGGGCGGTGCGCCGCAGCGGACCGTCGGTGTTCTGCCCCGCCGTGGTGGCGAACAGCAGCAGTGAGCCGCCTCCGACGAACCACAGGGCGCCCCGCCGGGAGACAGTCGGCTCGGCGGGGCGCGGGGACACCAGGTCGTCCCTCTCCTCCCGCGGGTCCTCCCGCGGGCCCTCCCGCGGGCCTTCCTGCGGGCCCTCCTGCGGGCTCTCCCGTGGGCCCTTGCGCAGGTGCCGCAGAGTGCGCAGCGCCGTGGGCATCCTCAGCAGCACATGGACGACGAACGCGGCGAAGAACACCCACGCTCCGTAGAAGTGCAGCGGGTAGAAGGAGCCGGGGAAGACATAGTCGAGCTGGATGTTGAGCACGCCGGTCACGAACTGGAACAGTGCGCCGCCCACCAGGAACAGCAGCGAGATCCGCTCCAGGGCGTGCGCGAGCGATCGGGCCGGCGGCAGCGCGAACAGCCGCGGCACCACGGACCACAGCTTGGCGAGCAGGACGGGGACCAGGGTGATGCCGAGGGTGACGTGAACGCCCTGGTTGAGCCGGTACAGCCAGTGCGGGTTCGTCGGCCAGGCGAAGAGGTAGAAGCCGAGGATCCCCTTGTCCGGTGTCATGTCGTTCACCGGCGACAGGTCGGGGTTGTAGGCGGCGTACGAGACCAGTCCCGTCACGAACAGCACGGTGATGCCGGCGAACAGGACCAGGCCCAGCACCGAGGTGAACCGGAGGCCGCGCAGGGGGCTGCGCCAGAAGCCGGGCGAGGAGGGAGACCTCGGGGCGTCGGGATCGCGCATGTTCCGACGGTATGCCGGGAGGGATCACCCCGCGAAAGGACGCGTGCTCCTGGGCGAAACGCTGACACCGGGCCCGGACGGCGGGCCATGGCCGGCCGCGCGGCCTAGCGTTCCGGTGTGACCCGCACCCCGCCCTCCCCTGGGCCCGGCGCCCCGTCCTCTCCCGGGCCCGGCACCGCGCACTCCCGCGTGCCCCGCGGCCCAAGCCGCGACCTGGGCCGTGATCTGTGCGCAGCCGGGGCCGCCGTGCTGCTCGTGACCGCGGCCGTGCTGGCCGGCCACCGCATCCAGAGGACCAGCCGTACGCTGTTCGCCGACTGGCCCCCGCTGCTGGCGTCCTGGGAGCCCCATCTCGGTCCCGGCACTCCGGCGGCCGTTCTGGTGGCGGTCGCCACCGTGGCGTACGGGCCCTCCCTCGCGGCCCGTCTCCCCTGGCGGGCTCTGGTCCCCCTGACCTGGGGCGCGGCCATGGCGTGGACCTACTCCCTCGCCCTGGTCGACGGCTGGCACCGGGGCATCGCCGTCCGGCTCACCACCCCCCACGAGTACCTCCGGGCCATCGACCGCTTCCACGACATCCCGGCGGCACTGCGGGGCTTCACCGGGCACATCCTGCTCGGCTCCCCCGACCACTGGCCCGCCCATGTCGCCGGTCATCCGCCGGCGGCCACGCTCACCTTCGTCCTGCTCGACCGGATCGGACTGCGGGGCGGGGGCTGGGCCGGGGTGTGGTGCATCACCGTCGGGGCGACGGCCTGCGTGGCGGTGCTGGTCACGGTCCGCGTCCTGGCCGACGAGGGACTCGCCCGCACAGCGGCGCCCTTCCTCGCCCTGGCCCCGGCCGCCGTGTGGATGGGCACCTCGGCCGACGCGTACTTCGCGGCGGTGGCCGCGTGGGCGGTGGCGCTGCTCGCGCTGGCGGTCACCGGGCGGTCCTGGGGGCGGGCGGGGGCGTCGGGACTGCTGTCCGGGCTGCTGTTCGGTCTGACCTGCTATCTGTCGTACGGTCTCACGCTCGTCGCACTGATCGCGGCGGCGGTCCTGGTGCTCGGCCGGCGCGGGATCCGGGAGCGCCCCGCTCTGCTGGTGCCCCTGCTCGCCGGGCTGGCGGTGGTCCCGACGGTGTTCACGCTCGCCGGGTTCGACTGGTGGGAGGCGTACCGGCTGCTGGTCACGCGCTATCACCAGGGCGTGGGGGACATCCGTCCCTACGGCTACTGGGTGTGGGCCGATCTCGCCTGCACGGTGCTCGTCACGGGCCTGGCGACGGCGGCGGGTCTGCGGCGGGCCGGTGCGGTGCTCGTCCGGCGCCGTGGCGACGTGCTCTCCCGCCCCGCGGGTGCCGTTGCCGACGCCCGTCTCGCGCTCCTTGTGTGCGCGGCGCTCCTCGCGCTGCTGGTCGCCGATCTGTCCGGCATGAGCAAGGCGGAGACGGAACGCATCTGGCTGCCCTTCACGCTGTGGCTGCTCCCGGCATGCGCGTTCCTCGCCCTCCCTTGTGCTTCCGGCTTCTCCCTCCCCCGTGCTTCCGGCCCCTCCCCCTCCCTTGCGTCCGGTTCCGCTCCGGCAGGGGGCGTCCCCCTCCGTGCCTGGCTCACCGCCCAGGCGCTGCTCGCCCTGCTCCTCAACCATCTGCTGATCACCCGGTGGTGACCGCTTCCGCGGGAAGCACGGCCGACGGGCCGCCCGGACCGGTTCAGCGGGTCCGGCCGGCCCGTCCGCCGGCCGTCACGGCAGGACCGCGAAGCCGTCCAGTTCGACCAGGGCCTTCTCGTCCCACAGGCGGACGACTTCGACGACCGCCATCGCCGGGTAGTCCCGGCCGGCGAGCCGGCGCCAGCAGCGGCCGAGTTCGGGGGCGTGGGCGCGGTATGCGGCGAGGTCGGTGGTGTACACCGTGACGCGGGCGAGGTCGGCGGGGGTGCCGCCGGCGGAGCGCAGGGCGGTGAGAAGGTTGGCCAGGGCGCGTTCGAACTGTTCGGGGAGGGTGTCGCCGACCACCTTGCCGTCCGTGTCCAGCGCGGTCTGGCCGGCCAGGAACAGGACCCGGGAGCCGGTGGCGACCACGGCGTGGGAGAAGCCCGTGGGCGGGGACAGATCGGGCGGGTTGACGCGTTCGACGGTCATGGGGCCTCCCCGGTGGGATGCGGCTCGGCGTACAGCTCCCTGGCGATGATCTCCCGCTGCACCTCGCTCGCCCCCTCGTAGACGCGGGGCGCGCGGACCTCGCGGTAGAGGTGTTCGAGGAGGTGGCCGCGGGCCAGGGCGCGGGCGCCGTGCAGCTGGACAGCGGTGTCGACGACGTACTGCGCGGTCTCGGTGGCGAGCAGTTTCGCCATGGCGGCGCGCCGGGGGACGTCCGGGGCACCCTCGTCGTACGCCGTCGCCGCCGCGTACACCATCAGCCGGGCCGCCTCCGTGCGCAGGGCCATCTCGGCGACCTGGTGGGCGACCGTCTGAAGGTCCTTCAGGGTGCCGCCGAAGGCCTTCCGGCGCGCGGTGTGGGCGAGGGTCGCGTCCAGCGCCGCCTGTGCCATGCCCACGGCGAACGCGCCGACGCTGGGACGGAACAGGTTGAGTGTGTTCATGGCGACCCGGAAGCCGCCGTCCACCTCGCCGACCACGTCGTCCGCCGTGACGGGGACGTCGTCGAAGTCGAGCGCGCCGACGGGGTGCGGGGCGAGCATCTCCAGCGCGGTACCGGTCAGGCCGGGACGGTCCGCCGGAACCAGGAACGCGGTCACCCCCCGGGACCGGACGTCCGGGGTCGTGCGCGCGAAGACGATGTGGACGTCGGCCTCGGGGGCGTTGGAGATCCAGCACTTCCGTCCGGTGAGCCGCCAGCGGCCCTGCCCCTCCGGTGCGGCGCGGAGGGTCAGCGCCGCCGCGTCCGAGCCCGCGTCCGGCTCGCTGAGGGCGAAGGCCGCCACCGCGCTGCCCTCGATCACCCGCGGCAGCCAGCGGGCGCGCTGGGCCGGGGTGCCGTGGGCGTGCAGCGGGTGGGCTCCCAGGCCCTGGAGGGCGAGGGCGGTCTCGGCCTCGGTGCAGACGTACGCGAGGGACTCCCGCATCAGGCACAGGTCCAGCGCGCCCGAGGTGAACAGGCGCTCCAGCAGGCCGAGTCGGCCGAGTTCCGCGAGCAGCGGGCGGTTGACGCGGCCCGGCTCGCCCCGGTCCGCGAGCGGACGCAGCCGGTCGGCGGCCAGAGCGCGCAACTCGGCGCACCAGGCGGCCTGTTCGGGTCCGAGCGAGAATGCGGGCATACGCCGGTCCTCCTCCGCGACGGTCCCGTGCGACCGGGACACAGCGACCGGAACGCAGTCACCGTATCGCGCACCATTGACTGTCGTCATCAGCGCGCTACGCTCCCGATGCGAGCCCACCACGGCAAAGGGGGCGAACCATCATGGATCCGACCAGGACCGGCATACAACCGCCGACGGCCTCGGCCCATGTCGACACCTTCGCACGCGACCGTCTCCCACCCCCGGACCAGTGGCCCGAACTCCGCTTCGACCTGCCCGAGCTGCGCTATCCCGACCGGCTGAACTGCGCCGTCGAACTGCTGGACCACGCCGACGCCGACCGCCCGGTCTTCCGCACCCAGGCCGGAGAGACCTGGAGCTACGGCGAGCTGCGCACCCGTGTCGACCGCATCGCGCACCTGCTCACCGGCGCCCTCGGCGTCGTCCCCGGCAACCGCGTCCTGCTGCGCGGCCCGACCACCCCCTGGCTGGCGGCCTGCTGGCTGGCCGTGCTGAAGGCCGGCGCGATCGCCGTCACCGTCCTGGCCCAGCACCGCCCGCACGAGCTGCGCACGATGTGCGAGATCGCCCAGGTCCGGCACGCGCTGTGCGACATCCGGTCCGTCGACGACCTGGCCAAGGCGGAGATACCCGGGCTCGCCGTGACCACCTACGGCGGCGACGCCCCCGACGACCTCCTGCGCCGCCCGGCGCCCGAAGCCCCCTTCCCGGCCGTGGACACCGCCGCCGACGACGTCGCGCTCATCGCGTTCACCTCGGGCACCACCGGACGCCCCAAGGGCTGCGTGCACTTCCACCGGGACGTGCTGGCAATCGCCGACACCTTCTCGAAGCATGTGCTCAGACCCCGCGCGGACGACCTCTTCGCGGGCAGTCCCCCGCTGGGGTTCACCTTCGGGCTCGGCGGGCTCGTCGTCTTCCCGATGCGCGCCGGCGCCTGTGCGCTGCTGCTCGAACAGGCCGCTCCGCGGCAGCTGTTGGCCGCGGTCGCCGAGCACCGGGTGTCCGTGCTGTTCACCGCGCCCACCGCCTACCGGGCGATGCTCGACGGGCTCGACGCCCACGACGTCTCCTCGCTGCGGCGCTGTGTGTCCGCCGGGGAGAATCTGCCCGCGGCCACCTGGCACGCCTGGCACGAGCGGACCGGGCTGCGCATCATCAACGGCATCGGCGCGACCGAGCTGCTGCACATCTTCATCTCGGCGGCGGACGAGGACATCCGGCCGGGGACCACGGGCGTGCCCGTACCGGGGTGGTACGCGCGCGTGCAGGACGAGCGGGGCGTCCCCGTGCCCGACGGACAGCCGGGCCTGCTCGCCGTCCAGGGGCCGGTCGGCTGCCGCTACCTCGCCGATCCACGGCAACGCGAGTATGTACGGGACGGCTGGAACATCACCGGGGACACCTACGTCCGCGAACCGGACGGCTACTTCCGCTACCTCGCCCGCGCCGACGACATGATCATCTCGGCCGGGTACAACATCGCGGGACCGGAGGTCGAGGAGGCGCTGCTGCGCCACCCGGACGTGCTCGAGGCGGCGGTCGTCGGACGGCCCGACGAGGCCCGCGGGCAGATCGTGGTGGCCCACGTCGTGCCGCGGCCGGGCGCGCCGCGGGACCCGGAGGCGCTGCGCGCACATGTGAAGTCCGAGCTGGCCCCGTACAAGTGCCCGCGCGAGATCGTCTTCCTGGACGCGCTGCCGCGCACAGCCACCGGCAAGCTCCAGCGGTTCCGGCTGCGCGACCGGGGCGGCGGAAGCGGGTGACCGGGGTGACGGAGGCGGGTGACCGGGGCGGCGGGAGCGTGCGCCGCTCCCCAAGCGCCCGCGACGACGGACCGGAGGGCACATCCGTGCGGCGAGGCCGGTGTGACCAGCAGTGATGCCGACGACCTAAAATGATCACCGTGTCCGAGCAGCAGGCGCTACATGCCCCGAGGTCCTTGATCGTCACGCTCTACGGTGCGTACGGCCGCTTCGTTCCGGGCCCGGTGCCCGTCGCCGAGCTGATCCGGCTGCTGGCCGCCGTGGGGGTGGACGCGCCGTCCGTGCGGTCCTCGGTGTCACGGCTCAAGCGGCGCGGCCTGCTGCTGCCGGCCCGTACGGCACAGGGCGCCGCGGGATACGAACTCTCCGCCGAGGCACGGCAGTTGCTGGAGGACGGCGACCGCCGCATCTACGCCACGGAGCAGCCCGGGGACGAGGGCTGGGTGCTGGCGGTGTTCTCCGTGCCCGAGTCCGAGCGCAACAAGCGGCATGTGCTGCGCTCCCGGCTGGCCGCGCTCGGCTTCGGCACGGCGGCACCGGGGGTGTGGATCGCCCCGGCCCGGCTGTACGAGGAGACCCGGCACACGCTGCAGCGGCTGGGCCTGGACCCGTACGTGGACTTCTTCCGCGGCGAGCACCTGGGCTTCACCCCGACCGCGGAGGCGGTCGGACGGTGGTGGGACCTGCCGGCGATCGCCCGGCAGCACGAGGCGTTCCTGGAGCGGCACGCGGGCGTGCTGCGCGCCTGGGAGCAGCGCACGGACACCCCTCCCGAGGAGGCCTACCGCGACTACCTCCTCGCCCTGGACTCCTGGCGTCACCTGCCGTACGCCGACCCGGGTCTGCCCGCCCGGCTGCTGCCCGCCGACTGGCCGGGCACCCGCTCGGCCGCCGTCTTCCGCGGGCTGCACGAACGGCTGCGGGACGCGGGGGCCGAGTTCGTGGGGCTCTGAGCCGCACCGGGCCGCATCCCCTGTCATCTCCCCAGGCTCAGGCGGGGTTTGGGCGCGTCCGTGCGGCCCGTCTGCGGACGGCGGCTGCCCGCACGGTAGGGCGCCGGCCACACGGCGGCGGGGCCGGTGTAGCCCTGCTCGACGGCGGCGTGCAGCGTCCAGTGCGGGTCGTACAGGTGCGGGCGGCCCAGGGCGCACAGGTCCGCCCGCCCGGCCAGGATCAGGGAGTTGACGTCGTCCCAGGAGGAGATCGCGCCGACCGCGATCACCGGGACGCCCACCGCCTGGCGGATGCGGTCGGCGAACGGCACCTGGTACGAGCGTCCGAACTCCGGTTGTTCCTCGGCCACCACCTGCCCGGTCGACACGTCGATCGCGTCGGCGCCGTGCGCGGCGAAGGCGCGTGCGATCTCCACGGCCTCCTCGGCGGTCGTCCCGCCCTCGGCCCAGTCGGTGGCGGAGATCCGCACGGTCATCGGGCGTTCCTCGGGCCAGACCTCCCGTACGGCGTCGAAGACCTCCAGCGGAAACCGCAGCCGCTTCTCCAGCGAGCCTCCGTAGGCGTCCGTGCGGAGGTTGGTGAGCGGGGAGAGGAAACCGGAGAGCAGATAGCCGTGGGCGCAGTGCAGTTCGAGCAGGTCGAAGCCGGCCCGGGCGGCCCGGACGGCGGCGTTCACGAACTGCTCGCGGATGTCGGTGAGCTGGGCCCGGGTGAGTTGGCGCGGTATCTGGCTGCCGGGTTTGTACGGCAGCGGGGAGGCGGCCACCAGGGGCCAGTTGCCCCGCGGCAGCGGCTCGTCCATGCCCTCCCACATCCGCTTGGTCGACCCCTTGCGTCCGCTGTGGCCGAGCTGCACGCCGATCGCGGTGCCCGGCGCCTGCCGGTGCACGAACTCGGTGATCCGCCGCCAGGCCTCGGCCTGCTTCCCGGACCACAGACCGGTGCAGCCCGGGGTGATCCGGCCCTCGGGGCTGACGCACACCATCTCGGTCATCACCAGGCCCGCGCCGCCCAGTGCCCGGGCGCCCAGATGCACGAGGTGGAAGTCGCCGGGGACGCCGTCGACCGCCGAGTACATGTCCATGGGGGACACCACGACCCGGTTGCGCAGGGTCAGGCCGCGCAGCCGGAACGGGGTGAACATCGGGGGCGTGCCGGGCGGGCAGCCGAACTCGCGCTCCACGGCCTCGGTGAAGCGGGGGTCGCGCATCCGGAGGTTGGCGTGGGTGACGCGGCGGCTGCGGGTGAGCAGACCGAAGGCGAACTGGCGGGGCGGCCGGTCGAGGTGGAGGGCCAGGTCCTCGAACCACTCCAGGCTGGCCCGCGCGGCACGCTGGGTGGAGGCGACGACCGGTTTCCGCTCCTCCTCGTAGGCCGCCAGCGCCTCGGGCAGGGAGGGCTGTTCCTCCAGGCAGGCGGCCAGGGCGAGGGCGTCCTCGACGGCGAGTTTGGTGCCGGAGCCGATGGAGAAGTGGGCGGTGTGGGCGGCGTCGCCGAGCAGCACCAGATTGCCGTGCGACCAGCGTGCGTTGACCACGGTGCGGAAGGTGGTCCACACGGATCTGTTGGAGCGCAGGGGGCGTCCGCCGAGCGCGTCGGCGAAGATCTTGGCGCAGCGTTCGACGGACTCCCGCTCGTCCAGGGCGTCGAAGCCGGCCGCGCGCCACACCTCCTCCCGCATCTCGACGATCACGGTCGAGGAGCCGGCCGCGTAGGGATAGCCGTGCAGCTGCATCACGCCGTGCTCCGTCTCGGCGATCTCGAAGCGGAAGGCGTCGAAGGCGAGATCGGCGGCAAGCCAGATGTAGCGGCAGCGGTGACTGCTCACCCGGGGGCGGAAGACGTCGGCGTATCTCTCGCGGGTGGCGCTGCGCACTCCGTCGGCGGCGACGACCAGGTCGTACGTCTCGCGGAGCAGGTCCGGGGGCGGGGCCGGGGTGCGAAAGCGCAGCTCGACGCCGAGGGAGCGGCAGCGCTCGTGGAGGATGTGCAGCAGGCGCCGTCTGCCGAGCGCGGCGAAGCCGTGGCCGCCACAGGTGTGCCGGATGCCGCGGTGCACGATGTCGATGGCGTCCCAGCGCACGAACTCCTTGCGCAGGGCCTCGTACACCACCGGGTCGGCGTGCTCGATCCCGCCGAGCGTCTCGTCGGAGAGCACGATCCCGAATCCGAAGGTGTCGTCGGGCGCGTTGCGCTCCCAGACGGTGATCTCGCGGTCCGGGTCGAGCCGCTTCAGCAGGGCGGCGGTGTACAGACCGCCGGGGCCGCCGCCGACGACCGCGACCCTCAGGGCACCGGTCACCGTCCCTCTACCTCCCCCGCCACTTCGGCGGGCGCTTCTCGGTGAAGGCCGCGTGGAACTCGGCGTAGTCCTCGCCGCGCATCAGCAGGGCCTGGGTGGAGGCGTCCAGTTCGACGGCGGCGGACAGGGGCATGTCCAGTTCGGCGGTGAGCAGCGCCTTGGTCTGGGCGTGGGCCAGGGCCGGGCCGTCGGCCAGATGGCGGGCGAGGGCCTGGGCGGCCTCGTCGGCGCGGCCCTCGTCGGTGAGCCGGCTGATCAGGCCGATCCGCTCGGCCTCGGGCGCGCGGACCGGCTCGCCGAGCATCAGCAGCCGGGTCGCGTGGCCGAGTCCGACGATGCGGGGCAGCAGATAGGCGGCGCCCATGTCGCCCCCGGACAGGCCGACGCGGGTGAAGAGGAAGATGAACCGGGCGGTGGGGTCCGCGACGCGGAAGTCCGCCGCCAGGGCCAGGACCGCGCCGGCCCCGGCCGCCACGCCGTGCACCGCCGCGATCACCGGGAACGGGCACTCCCGCAGGGCCCGGACGACCTGCCCGGTCATCCGGTTGAAGTCCATCAGCTCGGATGTGTCCATGCTCAGCGTGGCGCCGATGATCTCGTCCACGTCGCCGCCCGAGCAGAAGCCGCGCCCCTCCCCGGCCAGCACCAGGGCGCGTACGGCCCGCTCACGGGACAGTTCGGCGAGCAGATCGCGCAGATCGGCGTAGGCGCCGAAGGTGAGCGCGTTCAGCCTGTCGGGGCGGGCGAGGGTGACCGTGGCGATGCCGTCGGCGCGCTCGACGCGCAGATGGCGCCAGCGGGAGGTGCGGGCTGCGGAGCCGGTGAAGGGACTCATGACGTACGGCCTCCTCGCGGGGACTGCCACGACCTCTGCCACGCCGAGCTGTTCCTCCCCGAAGCTATCACCCACTTGTGACTGCCGTCACGGCCGCGCGATAGCGTTTGTGGCAAAGTGGCGGATAACCGCCGGTTCGTCGCGGACCCGTCACCGGCGCGGCGCGTTCGGGCGGAGTCGTGGGAGCCCGACCGTCCGCCCTGGTGAGCCGCCCCGTGCCGGGTCCGGCGGTGCCGGTGCGGAGGCCGCCGGAAGCCGCCACCGACGAGCCCCGTACCATTCCCTCGTCGACCGACAGGACAGCCTGGATGGTGCCCACCGGGCTGCCCTGCGCCACGAACGGACACACGGTGCACGAACCCCCCTCCTCGACCTCCCCCGCCTCCTGGCGTGTCGCGCTCCCGCACACGGCCGCCGCCGTCCCCGTGGCCCGTGCCCTGATCCGCACCGTGCTGGCCGAGCTGGAGCACACGGCCGACAGCGACACCGCGGAACTGCTGACCGCGGAGCTGGTGGCGAACGCCGTGGAGCACACCGCGGGCCAGGGACCGATAGAGCTGGTGGTGGAGCTGCTGCCGACCGGCTGCCATGTCGAGGTGCACGACCCGGACCCGGATCCGCCCGGCGGTCTGACGCGCCCGTACCTGACGGCGCCGGACCCCTGGCAGGAGCACGGACGCGGCCTGCTGCTGATCCGCACCCTCAGCGCCGCCTGCGGGCACCGCCCGACCGCGTCGGGCAAGGCGGTGTGGTTCAGACTGACCTCCCCGCCCCGGCTGCATCCGGCCTGACCAGCGCCCGCCGCCGCACCGCGGCACCGGGCCGGCCGGGGCACGCCACGGCGAGGGAGCGGGGTTCCGCCACCGCCCGCCGGGCCGGGCCCGCTCAGGCCAGCGTGGCGACCATGACCGCCTTGATGGTGTGCAGCCGGTTCTCCGCCTCGTCGAAGACGACCGAGTGCGGCGACTCGAACACCTCGTCGGTCACCTCCAGCGACTCGAGGCCGTACCGCTCGTGGATCTCGCGGCCGACCTTGGTGCCCAGGTCGTGGAAGGCGGGCAGGCAGTGCAGGAACCTCACGTCCGGGTTGCCGGTGGCCCGCAGGACGTCCATCGTCACGGCATAGGGGGCGAGGGCCGCGATCCGCTCGGCCCACACCTCCTGGGGCTCGCCCATGGACACCCAGACGTCGGTGGCCACGAAGTCGGCCCCGCGCACACCGTCGTCCGGGGACTCGGTGAGGGTGATGCGCGCACCGCTGGAGGCGGCCAGCTCGTGGGCCCGGTCGACGACGTCCTGGGCCGGCCAGTACGTCTTGGGGGCGACCAGGCGTACGTCCATGCCGAGCAGGGCGCCGGTGATCAGGTAGGAGTTGCCCATGTTGAAGCGGGCGTCGCCGAGGTAGGCGAACGTCATCTCGTTCAGCGGCTTGGCGCTGTGCTCGGTCATGGTGAGCACGTCGGCGAGCATCTGGGTGGGGTGCCAGTCGTCGGTGAGCCCGTTGTAGACGGGGACGCCGGCGTACGCGGCGAGCTCCTCGACGGTGTCCTGGCTGTCGCCCCGGTACTCGATCGCGTCGTACATCCGGCCGAGGACGCGGGCGGTGTCCTTCACGGACTCCTTGTGCCCGATCTGCGACACGGACGGGTCGAGATACGTCGTCGAGGCCCCCTGGTCGGCGGCGGCGACCTCGAACGCGCAGCGGGTGCGGGTCGAGGTCTTCTCGAAGATCAGCGCGATGTTCTTCCCGCGCAGGTACGGCGTCTCGGTGCCGGCCTTCTTGGCGGCCTTCAGCTCGGCCGCCAGCTCGACCAGACCGCGGAACTCCTCCTGGGTGAAGTCCAGCTCCTTGAGGAAGTGGCGGCCGGCGAGGGCGGTCGGGACTGTCGCCATGGGGCACTCCAGCAGGTGGGGGACGGAACGGACCGAGCGGACGGGGTGGACAGGGACGGGCAGGGGCGAGGCTGCCACCTTGGAAGTCTATACGAACTTTTGAATTTCTATGCAGAGGGTCGGCGGGAGGGCCGCCGGGACCGCCGCGGCCATCGTCCCACGGCACACGCCGGCCCGACGGACGCCGGCCGGCGGACGACAGCGACGGACGGCCTCGGCGGACGACAAAGGTGCGGAACCCGTCGGACCAGGTCCCGCACCTCAGGGCCGCTCGGCGCCGTCCAGTGCCCCGGCGCGGTCAGGCGCCGCCAGAGTTCGGCGTCCCCAGGTGGACGGGGAGGGCCTGGACCGAGTTGGAGAACATGGAGGCGACGGGCACGAGGTCGCCGGGGTCCACCGCGAGCGACAGGTCGGGGTAGCGGGCGAACAGTGCCGGCAGCGCGATGTTCGCCTCCAGCCGGGCCAGCGGCGCGCCCACGCAGATGTGCGGCCCGTGACCGAACGAGATGTGCCTGGTCCGGGGGCGGGTGATGTCGAAGCGGTGGGCGTTCGGCCCGTGGTGGGTGCTGTCCCGGCCGACGGCGCTGTACGGGGCGAGGATGGCCTCGCCCGCGGGGATGGTGACGCCGGCGATCTCGATGTCCTCGAGGGGGTAGCGAGCCATGAAGTTGCCGATCGGGGCGTCCCAGCGCAGGGTCTCCTCCACCACCGCCGACCAGACCTCGGCGTCCCCGTCGAGGGCCAGGGCGCGCTGGTCGGGGTGGGTGAGCAGGGCCCGGACGGCGTTGACCAGCAGGCTGAGGGTGGTCTCGTGGCCGGCGGAGACCATCACCCACAGCGTGCCGAGCAGCTCCTCGTGGCTGAGGGTGTCGGGCTCCTCCTCGCGGGCGGCGATGAGGGCACTGGTCAGGTCGTCCCCCGGCTCCTTGCGCCGCGCCTCGACGAGCCGGTCGAGCAGCAGGTAGATGTCCCGCTGGGTGTTCAGCACCTCCTCCGGGGTGGTGTTGGTGCGGAAGATGCTGTCGACCAGGGCGCGCATCTCGTCGCGCTCGTGCTCGGGCACACCGACCAGCTCGCAGATCACCTGCATGGGCACCGGGTAGGCGAAGTGCCGGCGCAGGTCGACCGCCCCGTCCTCGCCGGCGTGCCCGGGCAGGGCGTCCAGCAGGTTCTCGGTGATCTCCACGATGCGCGGGCGCAGGGACTGGACCCGCTGCGGGGTCAGGGTCTTGGTGACCAGTCTGCGCAGCCGGTGGTGCTCCGCGCCGTCGGCGGTCACCATGTTGGTGACCTTGACCATGCCGATCAGAGGCCAGTCGTCGGGTATCTCGCCGTTGCGGATGGCGTTCCAGTTGTTCCAGTCCTTGCTGATCCGGGGGTCGGTCACCAGGTCGACGAGGAGCTGGTGACGGGTGACCGCCCAGGCCCGCACACCGCCGGGCAGCTCGACCCGGACGACGGGGCCGAGCTCGCGCAGCCGAGCGGCCTCGCCGTGGTGGTCGGAACCGGTGGGGTCGAGGCGGATCAGGGGCACCTGGTGGGCGGAGACGTCCTGGACGGTCATGCACTACCTCCGTTGGCGGGCCGCGTTCTGGCGGATTGTCAAATGATCATGCTCCATGAGGCGGCGCCGGGGAAAGGGGCCGGGTGAAGGTCACCGGCAGGGAGACGGGGCAGCGCGTCCACGGCGAAGGCCGCAGAGCGATCTCGTCGGCGGGAATCTCCAGCCGGACGTCGGGCAGGCGGTGCAGAGCGGTCTCGACGGCGGTGCGCGTGATCAGACGGGCGGGAATCCGGGCGGGGCAGGCGTGCGGACCGGCGCTCCAGGCCAGGTGGGAACGGTTTCCCGGCTCCGCCGAGGGATCGCCGTCGTGGATGCGGGGATCGTCGTTGGCGGCGGCCAGGCCGAGGATCAGGGCGTCTCCCTTGCGGATGCGCTGACCGCCCAGCTCGGTGTCGCGCAGCGCGTAGCGGGCGGGCATGTGGGTCATGGGCGGGTGACGCCACAGCACCTCGTCCAGGGCGTCGTCGATGCCCAGGCGTCCGCCGCGCATCCGTCCGGCGAAACGCGGGTCGGTGAGCATCAGCTGCAGGGTGCGGGCGATCCAGATGGTGGTGGTCTCCTGCCCCGCGGAGATCATCACCACCATGGACTGCAGGACCTCGGAGTCGTCGCGCAGATCGGGGTGGGCGAGGAATCCGGAGGTGAGGTCGTCGGAGAGTGCGCTCCGGCGGGCGTTCATGACATCGGCGAGGACCTCCTCGAACCGGCGGTTGCCGGCCTGCGAGTCGTCGGCGGAGCCGAACAGCGCCGCCAGACCGGCCAGCAGCTCGTACCGTTCGGCCATGTCCAGGCCGAACAGGGAGGCGATGGCGAGCAGCGGAATGGACTGCGCGTACTCGGCCACCAGGTCGGCTCTGCCGCGGTCGGCGAAGCCGTCGATCAGGTCGGAGCACATCGCCTGGACCGACCGCCGCAGCCGCCGCTGGTCGATCGAGCTGACCCCGTCGTCCAGCGGCCGGCGCAGCCGCCGGTGCTCCTCCCCGTCGGCGCCGATGACATTGGCCCGCCAGAACATCATCGGTCCCAGCCCGGAGTCCGGGGGGACCACACCGGTCTGGAAGTCGCCCCAGTTGCGTGCGTCGCGGGAGTAGAGCTTCTCGTTGCGGGTGATGGTGAGCAGCTCCTCATAGCCCATCACGAGCCAGGCGGCCACGCCGGGTTCCAGTTCCACCCGGGCGACGGGACCCCACTCCTCGCGCAGCCGGCGGTAGACGCTGTGCGGATCGGCGGACGCCGTCACCTCGGACAGGGAGGTGAGTCCGGCCGTCGTGGTGTGTGCCGGGCAGACCGGCGGGGGTGAGGAAGTCATGAGGCCACCTTCCGCGCGCGGGAGAGCTCGGTCGCGTGCTGGACGAGGGCGATCAGCGCGTCCATCGCCTCGGTCCGGTCACGGGCGTCGCACTCCACGATCGGGGTCTCGGGCAGCAGGTCCATCGCCTGCCGCAGCTCCTGCTCGCTGTAGTGCTGGGTGTCGGGGAAGCGGTTGACCGCCACGATGAAGGGCGTGTCCCCGCGCAGTTCGAGCTGGTCGAGCACCTCGAAGCTGTCCTCCAGACGGCGTGTGTCGACCAGGACGAGCACCCCCACCGCGCCCTCGGCGAGGCCCTCCCAGAGATTCCAGAAGCGGCGCTGGCCCGGGGCGCCGAACAGGTACAGCACCAGACGCTCGTTGAGGGTGATGCGGCCGAAGTCCATCGCGACCGTGGTGGTGCGCTTCTCCGGCAGACCGGCCAGGCTGTCCACCCCCGCGCCGGCCTCGGTCATGGTCTCCTCGGTGCGCAGCGGCCGGATCTCGCTGACCGAACCGACCAGGGTGGTCTTGCCGACGCCGAAGGCGCCGACGATGAGGATCTTCACCGGCTGCTGCACGGTATGGGGCAGATAGCGGTCAGCGGAGTTTGCGGAGACCATGCAGTACTTCCTCAAGGAGTGACGGGTCGGGAGGGGAGGCGGCCGGAATGCCCGAACGCGCCTGCAGATGCCCGGAGTCCACCAGGTCGGACGCCAGGATGGTGACGATGCTCACCGGAAGCTCCAGATGGGCGGCGGCCTCCGCCAGGGAGAGCAGCCGTGTGCACATCGTCAGCAGCGCCCGTTCCTGGCGGCTGGCCGAGACCGGCAGAGGTTTGTCCGGATTGGCCAGCAGCAGAGTGTCGACCCGCAGGGTGTTGCGGGTCGGCCGCGACCGCCCGCCGGTGAGCACATACGGCCGCAGCGGGCTGTCCCGGTACTCCTGGGGGTCACTCATGCCTGGACTTCCTGGCGGATCGGGGTCGCCAGCCCCCGCTCCCCGAGCTTGAGGACCTGGGCCTGCATCTGCTGGGCCACCAGGGCCGGGTCGACGACCGCGTCGGTGACCACCGCCAGGTGCGTGCCGGTGGCGGCGGAGCGGACGAACAGGAAGCCGCCGTCCCACTCGGTCAGCTGCTGGCGCACCGTCTGGTTCCCGGAGCCGAACTCCTGCGCCAGGCTCTTGCCCAGGGACTGCAGGCCGGAGCAGGCCGCGGCCAGCCGGTCGGCGGTCTCCTGGTCGGTGCGGTCGCACCAGGTCACCGGAAGCCCGTCCGAGCTCAGCACCACCACGTGCCGCACCCCCTGCACCGACGTGACGTCGGCGATCATCCAGCTCTGCTCCTGCGCCTTCTGCTGGTCCTGCGTCATCGGCCTTCTCACTCCTGCGTGTTGTTACGGACGTTGTCGCCGGCGTCACCGGCCGTGTCACCCGGAGCCGGATCCGCGCCCTGTCCTCCCCGGAAGTAGGCGCCCATCCAGTCCGCCGCCTGCTGCGGTGTCGGGGCCGGCGCGGCCTGTGCCGCCGCGGCCGGCGAGGAGTCCGCGGTGGTCGGGGAGACGTCAGCCCCGCCCGGGGAACCGGCGCCCGACCTGCCTCTCAGCGAGCGCCGCTGCGGAAGCCCCGAGGGTGCGGTGCCCCCGCCGGCGGGCCCCCGCGAGGACGCGGGGGCCGCGGGTGCGGCGGGCTCCGCGGCACGGGCGCGCTGCCTCGGAAGGTTCACCCCCGCCGGCTCGAGGGTCTCCACCATCGCGGTCGGCACCAGGACCACGGCCCGTATCCCGCCGTACGGCGAGGGCATCAGGTCCACTCCGAACCCGTGGCGGCGGGCGTACTCCCCGACGACCGCGAGGCCCGTCTGCGGCACCTCGCCCACCTCGCCGATCCCCACCGGCCTGCGTCCCGAGGCCACCTCGCGGGCCTGCGCCAGCGAGTGCTCGTCCATGCCCACCCCGCCGTCGTCGATCTCGATGACGGCGCCCCGCTGCACGGAGCGCACCGCCACCGACACCTTGGTGCGCGGCGGGGAGGACTGCGTGGCATTGGCCAGCAGCTCCGCGGTCAGGTGGATCAGCGGCTCGACCACCTGCGGGGCGGCCGCCACATCCTGCTCCCCCGCCACCTCCACCCGCTGGAAGGCGGTGATCCGGCCCGAGGCGGCCCGCACCACGTCCACCAGGGCCAGCGGGTTCTGCCACTGCTGCCCCGGCCACTCCCGGCACAGCACCGCCAGGCTCTGGGCCAGCCGCGCCTGCTGGGCCGCGGAGTGGTCCACCGCCATGCTCGTCTCCAGGACGTCGGCGTTCTCCGGGTGCCGGGACGCCATCAGCGACGCCTCCTCCTGGATGCGGTGCGCCGCCGCCTGCACCCGCCGCGCGAGGGCGACCACCGCCAGCCGCAGGGTCTCCTGCCGCTCCCGGCTCTCCTCGGCCATCCCGGCCACCACGGCACGCACCCGCTCGAGCCCCCGGGCCACGTCCTCGTCGACCTTGCCGCCGGCCGTCCTCCCGGCCTTGCCGCCGTCGTTCCGGGCCTTGTCGCCGCCGGACACGGACGACGCCGGTTCGTCGCTCAGCAACGCGGGCAGCTGCACCGTCACCAGGTGCTCGATCGCGGCGCGCAGCGCCTCGGAACGTTCCTCCGCGAGGGCCCGCCACCGGGCCTCCTGCTCCTGGAGCTCCCTGTGGCGCTCCTGGATCTCCTCACGGAGGCGCTCGTCGATCTCCTCACGGAAGCGCTCGTTCTCGGCCACGGCGCCGCGGTACCGGCGGCGCGTCCACTCCACGGCCGCCAGCAGGACCAGGACCGCGACGCCCCCTGCCACGGCCCACCCGGGACGCGTTCCGCCGGCGATCAGGGCGACGGCGGCGGCACAGGCCGCGGCCGGGCCCAGGACGACCGGCCACAGCAGCCCGCTCGGGCGTGGGTGGGACGCGGAAGACGGGGAGCGAGCCATGAAACACCCTCAAGACAAGTCAACAACGGGGAAGGGGACCATCGTTCGCGGTTGCGGTGCCGGTCGGTGAAACCCGCTCCTGCGGCGGGAGCACAACCAAGGGGGAGGTGGGGGGACTGCTCCCTCGTGATCACCGCGGGGAAGCCTACAACTCCATGGGAACCGCGGTCGTATCCGGTCGATCACACGATGCAGGGCATACAGCAGAATGGTTACTGCTCATCAGAACCCTTGTCACATGAACCACTTCTCTTCAGACGCCGCCCAAGCGGTGTGTAGCAGACCGGATACAG
The DNA here is from genome assembly GCF_039525155.1 of Streptomyces thermoalcalitolerans. Taxonomy (NCBI): domain Bacteria; kingdom Bacillati; phylum Actinomycetota; class Actinomycetes; order Kitasatosporales; family Streptomycetaceae; genus Streptomyces; species Streptomyces thermoalcalitolerans. Next base: position 239,420 of record NZ_BAAAHG010000001.1, read on the forward strand.
GATGGTCCAATTCGCATCCTGGGCTGGCTAAGCTCGGGGAAGTGGTGTATAAGCTGCCGCCGCCCCGGCGGGTTGCCCGGCCGGGGAGAGCCGGAAAGGCGGTGCACGCACCGGGAGCACGCACGAGCCGACGGCCGGCCGGTGCGGGAGGACGCGGACCGCAGCCACGCTGCCGCCCCGGCCGTCTCCCTTGCCTCCAGGGCGAGTTGCTTCCCTTGGACGTGAAGGCGAAGGCGACGGCCCGTCGGCCCGCGCCGGGAGAAGCAGTCGCCGACGCAGTCGATACGGACGGTGCCGGTCCACGCGGCGACACGGAGGAAGCCGCCGCCCCGGCAGCGGTGTGCTGCGCCGGGGCGGCGGCTTCGGCTGTGCAGATGCCCCTGTGTGGTCGTGCCCCCATGTGGTCGTGTCCCTGTGCGGTCGACGAGTCGATGAAGGAGGGCGGCGGGACGACGGGGCGGTGTTCCCGAAGGGGCCGGCTCCCTTCAGCGGCCGCTGACGGCATCGGCGACGCGGGCGATGACGGAGGTGCGCTCCAGTTCGGAGTCCTCGTGCCGGTCGGCGGCCCGGTGGGCGGCGCAGAGGCCGCGCACGCCCAGCCGGCGCAGCGGCTCCGGCTCCCAGCCGCGCACCGTGCGGCCGACCCAGGGCAGCCGGGTGAGGCCGGTCCTGCGGCGCGGGATCAGGTCGCGCAGGGTGCGGCCGGCGAGGGTGGCACTGGTCACGCCGTGTCCGACGCAGCCGCCGGCCCAGCCCGGTCCGGTGCGCTCGTCCAGGTGGACGGTGGCGCACCAGTCGCGCGGCACGCCCAGCACACCGGACCAGATGTGGTCGATCGCGACACCCTCGGTGGCCGGGAAGAGCTGCCGCAGGATCGCCTGCACCTGCCTCCGGGCGACGGCCCTGCTCTCGCCGCGCCGGTCGACACGGGAGCCGAACCGGTACGGGACGCCGCGTCCGCCGATGGCGATGCGGCCGTCGGCGGTGCGCTGGATGCGGCAGTAGGAGTGGGCCTCGTCGCCGACGAGTTCGGCACCGCGCCGGCCGATCTCCTCCCACACGGGGGCGGGCAGCGGCTCGGTGACGATCATGCTGCTGTTCATGGGCAGCCAGACCCGGCGGTGGCCGCGCAGCCCGGCGGTGAACCCCTCCACGCCCGGATCACATACGTCGCCCTGACCGTGCCGTGGGTGGTGACCGCCCGGCGGGGGCGGATCTCGGTGACCTCGGTGCCCTCGTGGACGGCGACGCCCATCCGCTCGACCGCGTCGGCCAGCCCCCTCACCAGCTTGGCGGGCTGGATGCGGGCGCAGTGCGGGCTCCAGAGGGCGCTGCGGGCACCGGCGATGCGGACCCGTTCGGCGAGCCGGTCCCGGTCGAGCTCGACCAGGTCGTCCTCGCCCCAGCCCTCGGCGCGCAGCACGGGCAGCCGTTCGCGCAGCCGCCGCTCCTGCGCGGCGTTGATGGCGACGTGCAGCAGACCGTCCTTCCGGATGTCGGCCTCGATGCCCTCCTCGGCGGCGACCCGGACGACCTCGTCGACGGAGGAGAACATCTCGCGCTGCAGGGCGACGGCCGCCTCCCGGCCGTGCGTCCTGGCGTAGCGGCGCATCCGGCCGGGCGGTTCGGCACTGAGCCGGCCGCCGTTGCGCCCGGAGGCGCCGAAGCCGGCGAACTCCTTCTCCAGGACGGCGATGCGCAGGTCGGGCTGGGCCTGCTTGAGGTAGTAGGCGGTCCACAGGGCGGTGCAGCCGCCGACGACGAGCGCGACGTCCACCTCCAGAACGCCGGGCAGGGCCGGACGGCGGGCGGGAAGGCCGATCTCTTGGTACCAGAAGGAGATCTCGCCGTCGGCGAAGACGGAACTGGTGGCGGGAGTGCCGCTGCGGGGGATCGTGCTCATCGTCCGCTCTCTTCCGCGACGGCGACCGGGAGCCTGCCACCGGGGGTGGGTGACGGGGGTGGGGAGAAATCGGGGCGGAGGTGTGCGTGTCCGGGGCGGAGGTGTGCGTGTCGCGATCCGGCCACGTCCGCCCGCCGCCGGTCGCGCTGTTTCTCGTCCCCTGCCCGCCTCCTCCTCTCTCCCCGGGGTTCGTGCCGCCATACCCCTGCCACCGATACATTTCCCCAGGTCACCGACGGTCTCTTGCCGGAAGCCCCGCCTCCGAGGTCACCCGAACGGGTTCTTGCGCTTGCGGCCGCCTGACCGGAGCGACCGTCGAATCCCGGTCGCAAAAAGGGAATTGAGGCTCTCAACGCCACGTCAAGAGCTTTGAGTGAAGCACCGTCACTCTGCTATGAGTAGTCACCATTCGACGTCCGTCCCTCGTGACCGCCGGTGCACTCCGGCAGCCGCAGGAGAGGCGGAGACGTGACCGGATCGTCCGTCTCTGCCGTACCGGACGAAGCAGGCGGACTGGAGTGGGGGGACTTCAGTGGGCGGTCTCTTACGCCGGATGCGGCGCCTGTGGCTCGTACGTTTCCTGTCCACCCCCGAGGGGCTCTGGACGGTTCTCGGCGCGGGCGGTGCCGCGCTCGCCCTCGGTCTCGTACCGGATCTCGTGCAGCTCATCCCCTGGGTGGACGGCAGCCTGCCCGGCATGCTCGTCTGGGCCCTGCTCGGCCTGGTGGTGGTGTCGGTGGCCCAGCACAAGCTGCGGGGGAAGGAGGGCGTCGGCATCGTCCTGTACCTCGGCGGCAACGAGCGGTGGCACCACTCCCGGGTCCAGGCCATGGTCGACCACGCCAAGCGGCATCACGACACATGCTTCGTGGTGGAGCCCTCCTACCTTCTGCAGGGCACCACCGGGATCGACCCGGTGACCATCACCCACCGGGTCGTGCAGGCACGCCTGGAGGAGGCGGCCGGGACGGCGGCGGAGGTGCCCCGCAACGTCTCCTTCTACGTCAACGCCCCCCACCCCCACGCCTACGAACTGGGCAAGATCCTCTGGAACCAGCCCGCCGAGCGCGTACGGGTCTTCACCGAGCGCGGTGAGGACAGTCCCCCGCTGGTCCTCAACGGTTCGTTGATGGGCATGTCGGAGGAGCAAGGGCAGGTCGCCTTCAGGATGCTCCGCCTCGACAGCCGTCTGAAGGAGGCGCCCACCACGGAGGAACTGCGCCTGCTCGAGGAGCAGGTGCTCTCCACGCAGAGGGAGCCCTCACGGCTGGAGGTCCTCGAGGCCGGCCAGGACGACACCGGGTCCCCGGGGCGGCCGAAGCGCCTGGCCCTGATCGTGTCGTTCGAGAACAACGCGATCACCCCGAAGGCGCTCGAGGCCGCCCGGAGCGGCCGCAGCAACGGGTACCGGATTCCCCGCGTCCCGCCCGGGGAGCCGTCCGCGTGCGCACTGGCGCGAGTGATCACCACACGCGCCGGCAACGTCCCCGACCAGCTCCGCTGCCACGAGGCCCTGGTCCGGCACGTCTTCACCACATGGCGCAAGGACGTGCACGACCACCACATCACCGACACCTGGCTGTTCACCGACGGCCCCACCGGGTTCGTGCTGGCGCTGGGCGCACTGCTCGGGAAGAACGCCACGCTCGTCCCATGGGACGGGGATTCCCAGGCCCGCGGCCGGATCCCGGAGCAGGGACACGGCCCGAACCTCCCAGGAGTGACCGCATGACGTCTTCTTCCGCTCCCGGCCCAAAGCCCGGCCCGCCCAAACCCGGTCCTCCCAGGCCCGCTCCGTCCAAACCCGGCCCTCCAAGGGCGGGAGCCCGGCCGAAGCCCGCTCCTCCGCCCTCTGCTCAGGCAGGGCCGGCGGTTCCGAAACCGGGCCCGCCCCGCACGGGCAGCGGTACGGGAACACCGGGCCCGGCCGGGCGGGCCGCCGCCTCCCCACCCGGGCTCGGCACTCCTCGGTTGCGTCCGTACAAGGAGCCCGTGGTCCGTGAGAAGCAGCCGTCCGTGCCTCCCGAGGGCCGCACCCAGTACGCCGGGTTCGTCAATCCGTACACGTTCGTCCCCCTGCCCGAACTCGACGGCAACACCGCCTTCCGGCGCACCCCGCACCACCACGACCGGCTGGGTCCGGGCCGGCTGAGCGGAAGGATCGACGTCGAGCTGACCCTGCGGGCCCCGCTCCTCGTCCGCGGCATCCGCACGGGCGAGGAGGGGTTTCCTCGTCGCAGCCCCGACGGCGGAGGCCCGGCCGTGCCGTTCGTGCCCGGTTCGTCGCTGGCCGGTGCCGTGCGGTCGCTCCACGAACTGATCGCGGGCGGCTGTCTGAGGGTGTTCGACGCCGATTTCCGGCCCGGCTACCGGGACCCGGTCAGGCCCAAGGGCGACGACTGGACCCTCGCCCTGGTCACCGGGGTGGAACACGACGGACGCCCCCGTCTCAGGGTCTGCACACGAGTGGTGTGGGCCAAGGCGGAGGAGCTGGTCGAGCGGGCTCTCGGCGGAGACGCACGGGCGCTTCGCACGGGCGTACGCGTCCACATCTCCGACTGGAAGCGGGAGGGACCGCGCGACCGGGCCCGGGGCAGGGCCATCGAGGAGGTGCGGCAGGGAGACGGATGGGTCGTCCTGGTCGGCGACACCGGCACCCGGACGGAGAACGACGGTTTCTGGTGTGCCGTCGGCGAGCTCCCCGAGGGCCCGGCGGGTTCCCAGTCGGCCCTGCCGACCGAGGAGGCGTGGGAGAACTTCCAGCGGGCCGTCGCCGACGCCGACGAGGTCAGACAGGACCGGCGCGACCGGCGTCGCGGCGCACCGGCCGCCTCCGCTCCCGGGGCCGGTGACGAGCCGGAGCTGGTCGAGGTCCACCACCGGGGCCGGCTGGTCGGCCTCCGCCACCGTGTGACTCCCCGGCTGCTGCCCGGCCAGGTGGTGTGGGTCAGGCGCGGCCGCGGTGCCGAGGACGAGGTCACGGATCTCAGCCTGGCGGAGGTCTGGCGCCACCACGGCCGGTTCAGGGCCGGCGAGCGGGTGCCGGAGGCGTTGCTGCCGTGCGAGGACGTGGACAGTCTCTGCCCGACCTGCCGGGTCTTCGGTTCGGCCGACACCTCGGAGGCGGACGGCCCCGAGCAGCGGCAGGCCTCCTACCGGGGGCACGTCCGCTTCTCCGACGCGTTCCCCACCGGCCCCTCGGTCCCGCGGACGCGGTGGGCCGACCTCCCCCCGCTGGGACGGCCCCGCCCGGGAGCCGGTCAGTTCTATCTGCAGCCGCGCCCGCAGGTGCCTCTTCCGAAGGAGAAGGACGGCGCGTACCCGCTGCGCGAGTGGGGATCCGCCGCGGACGAGACGGGAGGCCCGCCCCGGCGGCTGCGCGGCCGCAAGCAGTACTGGCTGACCGGCAGGGCGGACAAACGCCCGTACTTCCGTGTCCGGTCCGGCACCTGGGAGGGGGAGATGGCCTCCCGCGCGGAGTACGTGGAGGCCGGTCCGGTGTTCTCGTTCTCCGTCCACGTGGACGGTCTGCTGCCCGAGGAGGTGGGCGGGCTCCTGGCCGCGCTCGATCCGTCGCTGCTGTTCGGCGAGGGCACCGGGTACGCGGTCGGCGGCGGCAGGCCGCTGGGGTTCGGGGCCTGCACGGGCCGCATCACCGCGCTGGAGCTCACCGACGCGGCGGGACGCTACACCACCCGCACCGGCTCCAAGGCCCCGTTCGACGCCGAGGAAGCCGTCGCCGCCTTCCGGAAGCGCGTCACCGGGGAGCTTCCGGAGGTGCACGGCACCTGGAAGGCCGTCCAGTCGGTGCTCACCCTGGACCGGGTGCCGTCCGAACAGGTCTGGTACCCCACCGAGCAGCGGCTGATCGACGGAGACATCGCCACCGGCAACCTCGAACCGGGGTTCGCCTTCTGGAAGCGTTCGAAGGGCATTCAGCTGGCCAAGGAGAAAAGGCCCTTGATTCCCCTTCCCGACCCGACCGAGGAGGACCAGACGCTGGCCTGGATGCCCGAAGAGTCTTCCGGTGACGACGCCCCACGGAAAGGCCGCACACGATGACCCGGAAGAAGCTCTACCTCGACGTCTCCGGTGTGCGCATCCAGAGCTACCTCTCCCGCACCACCCATCTGCGCGGCCGGCGCGGCGCGAGCGCGGCCCTGGCCGAGGCGACCCGGCTCGAGGACCAGGAGATCCGTCGTCTGTTCGGCGCCTCGCTCAACACGGAGGCCGGTGAGGCGGACGGCGTCGTCAACCTCGTCCTGGACGCCCCGGACAGCGAGGAGGAGGCCGACCGGCTGGCACGCGACACGGCCGGCCGCGTCTTCCGGCATCTGCGTGCCCGTCTGCCGGCCGCAGAGTTCCAGGCCGTCTGGGCCGTGGACACCAGCTACCTGGACGCCCACCGCACGACCATCGGCCCCCGGCTGCGGGAAGGAGACGTGCTCAGCGACCTGCCGCCCGTCTCGGAGCTCCCCTACGCCCGCATCTGCGAGCGGTGCCATCTGGATCCCGCGAGGGACAGGGTGCATCTCGGCGACGGCGAGAGGCCGTACCTGTGCCCGGACTGCATGATGCGTTTCGCCCACCGGACCCGCGAGGACGCCCGCACCGCCGAGTACGAGCTGCAGAAGAGGCTTGGAACTCCCGCCAGACCCAAGGAGCTTCCCGAACTGGCCGCCCTGGGCGGGAAGGACACCGACCGCAATCATGTGGCGACGGTGTTCGTCGACGGCAACGCGTTCGGCCACTTCTTCGAGAAGCTCGCGCACCACGGCAGGAGGCTCTCCGCCGAGAGCAAGGCGAGGATCTCCCGGGGCCTGAACCAGGCCACGCGGGACGCGCTCGCCGAAGCCGCAGCCGCTGTCCGCCGGCCGGAGGAGGACGGGGACATGCTGTGCGTCATCCCGTACCTCGTCGGCGGTGACGACGTGCTGCTGTCCCTGCCCGCCGACCGCGCCTGGCCGTTCGTCCGTCACTACCTGCGTTCCTTCACCGAACGCACCAAAGCGGTGCGCGCCGAGGCGGACGTTCCCGGACTGCCCCCGCTGTCCGCGTCGGCCGGGCTGGTGTTCGCCCATCACAAGCTGCCCTTCCACCTGGTCGTCGAGGACGCGGCCTCCTGCCTCGCCGCAGCCAAGAGACTGGTCCATGGAAAGAAGGAGTCGGTGGCGTTCTACGACCACACCGCGGGCCACCCCACACACGCCCTGTGCCTGGCCGACCTGGAGGAACACCAGTCGGATCTCGACGCGCTGACCGCCCTGCCCGAGTCCGGCCGGCACGCCCTCGCGGCACACCTGCGTCACCAGGCTCCCCATGCCGCGGCGGCCACCGAGGCGCATCTGGACCGTCTGGGCCGCAGGGACGTCGTCGAGCCCTTCCTGGCCGACCAGGCCCCCATCGGGCTCCAGCAGGCCCTCGACATCGCGAGGTGGTGGCGTTGACCACGGCTCCTCAGCCGCAGCAGCTCGTCGTCCGGATCGAGTTCCACGGCCCGTTCCGGGTCGGCACCGGCCTGACCCGCCTGGGCGTGGCCACCGTCGACGACGACAATCCGCTGCCCAGCGCCTCACTCAAGGGCCTGATGCGGGCGAGCGCCCGCCGGCTCCTGCCGGACGGCGGCCCTCTGATCGACCGGGTCTTCGGCGCGGCACGTCGGCCGTCGCCCTGGTACTGGTCGGACGCCGTCTTCCCTCCCGACGGCGTCACACGCAAACCCCGGGCGCGCATCGCCATCGACACCGAACTGGGCGTCGCCCAGGAGAACCACCTGTTCGTCGCGGACGAACACTGGGCCCGCACCGCCGAGTTCGCCGTCACCAAAGCCGCTCCGCTGTCACCGGACGAGACCGACGAGCACCTGACCGTCCTCGCGTGTGCCGCCGCGGGTGTCCACTCCCTGGGGGGCGATCGCCGCAGGGGCCTGGGCTGGGTCACCTGCACCCCCCTCGCCCCTCGCCTCGACGACGCCCTGCTCGACCGCTTCGAGGCCCTGCGGGCCCGGACGAGCGCGGATACGTCCGCCCAGCCGGCTCCTTCCACCCCCCGTCAGACTTCCCCCACCATCCGGCAGGAGGCCCGTCGTGGTTGAGGTCACCCTGCGACTCGATCAGATCGCCGCCCTGGGCCGCCGGCCCCGGGGCACGGCTCCCGTCGACACCCACCGGCACATTCCCGGCTCCGTCCTGCGCGGCGCCCTGGCCGCCTCCTGGATCGCCCAGTACGGTCCGCCGCAGCAGGCGGACCCGGCCGCCCGCGACCACTTCCTGCGCCTCTTCGAAGGACCGGTGCGCTACGGCCCGCTGCTCGACGCCCACTCGGACGTCGTCCCGCTGTCCGTCCTGCGCTGCAAGTACCGGCCGAAGGAGGAGAAATGCGAGCAGTTCTTCCACGACCAGGCGACCGACCCCACCCCCCTGGCCCGACAGCCTGAGTGCACCGCCTGCCGCGGCCGCACCCAGAACGGCCGCGGCGAAGTCGAGTTCTTCGGCGTCGACGACCACATCGCCCAGGAGACCCACGTACGGCTCGACGACCGCGAACGAGCCGAGGAAGGGCTGCTGTTCACCCGGCGGGCGCTCAAGCCGCGACGCGGAGGCATCAGCCGTGCCTTCACCGGCCGCATCATCACCCCGCCCGGGGAACCCGTCGATCCCTGGCTCCTTCAGACCCGGCCCCTGCGGGTGGGCGGCCGCCGCAGCACCGCAGGCGGCGCCCTCTACGAGGCCGAGGACCTCCCGGCCCCGGCACCCGATCCGGCCTTCCTGGTGACCAAGGGGTGTCTGATCGTACGGCTCGTCAGCCCCGCCTTCCTGGTGGACGCCGCGGGACGACCCACATCCCGGCCCGACACCGGGCTGCTCTCCGAACTCCTCGGCGTGGACGTCACCCTCGACCGCGCCTGGGTCCGCCGTGAGTCCATCGGCGGCTGGAACGCCCTCACCAACCTGCCCAAGCCGGCGGAACTCGCCGTCACCGCCGGCAGCGTCTTCCGGCTGGCACTCGGCTCCACCCCCACGACCGAGGGCCTGCGCCGTCTTCTCGACCACGGGCTCGGGCTGCGCCGCGCCGAGGGCTTCGGCTGGATCGCGCTGGGACCGTGGCGCATGCCGCGGCCCGCGGTCGTCCGGCAGGCACCGGAGAAGGAGGACATGGCCGTTGGCGTCGCACGGCAACTGCATGACCACCTTCCCGAGGACTGCACCTGGTACCTGGACAAGCTCCACACCTGCCTCACGCTGCGCCGCCGAGGACAACAACCGGACCTGGCCTTCCTCCAGTCCAAGCGCGCCGAGAAACTGGCCGGTCTCCGGCAGGGCGTCCTCGAACTAGGTCTGCGCAAGCTGGCCACCGGCGATCTCCGCATGCTGGAGAAGGCCGTCGCCGAACTCCAAGCCCGCGTCCGCAAGGAGCGTTCCTGGTGACCGCATCCCTCCTCCTGGCCCGGATCGTCCTCAGGCTCGACAGCCCGGCCTCCGTGGCGGCACCCGAGCAGCACGACGGTCTCATCGGCACCCTCCGCGAAGTGGCACGCGACGGCTGGGGCGATCCATGGATCCCGCCCAGCTCGCTCGCCGGGTCCTTCCGTGCCCATGTACGGGCCACCTCCGGCCCGGAGACCGAACGCCTCCTCATGGGCTACGAGGAGGAGCACACCACCCAGGGCCGCCCCTCCCCCGTCCGTTTCCTGGGCACACGCCTCGACGAGCCGGCCCTCACCGCACGCACCCGGACCGCCGTCGACCCCCGCCGCGCCGCCGCGGCCACCGGCCTTCTCCACACCCATGAACTGCTGCAGCCCGGCTGCCGGATCACCTGCTGGATCCAGGTCGACGCGCCGGAGCACCACCGGACGGTCCTCGACCACCTCACCACCTGGAACCCCGTCATCGGCGGCGGCCGCACCACCGGCCACGGCACCACCACGACCGTCTCCCTGGAGCAGGCCGTCTTGGACCTGACCACCAGGGAAGACCGCCGTCTCTGGCTCACCCACGGCGGCCCCGCCCTCTTCGAGGCGGTCGCGCTCCAGCCGGTCGCGCTCAAGCAGGCAAGCACCGGCGCCGGCGCCCGTACCGTCCTGCCGGTCCTCACCTGGCGCATCGTCGACGCCCTCCACATCGGCAACGCCACCACGGCCCCCGTCTCCGCCTCGGACGACGGCACCACCGGCCCCCAGGCCGCACTCCTCCTGCGCGACCACACGGGCACTCCCTACGTGCCCGGTACCACCTGGAAGGGTCTGCTGCGCCACCGCACCGCCTACATCCTGCGCTCCACCGGCCACGACGCCTGCCCGGGCCTGAACGACACCTGCGGCACCTGCCCTGCCTGCCAGGTCTTCGGCTGGACCGGCAAGGACGGCGGAGGAGCCCGAGGCGCCCTCCGTTTCCCCGACACCCCGCTGCGCGACGTGACCGTCGTCAAGCGGCAGCACGTCGCCCTGGACCGTTTCACCGGCGGCGCGGCCGAGGGGCTGCTGTACACCGAGGAAGTCGCCGAGTCCGGAACCCTCACCCTCGCCATCGAAACCGACCGCGCCCCCGACGCCCTCCCCGCCCCCGCGCTCGCCGCGCTCACCCTCGCCCTCCAGGACCTCCACGACGGTCTCATCGGCCTCGGCAAGGGCACCACACGCGGCCAGGGCACCCTGCGCTGCACCCAGCCCGACCTCCTGGCCAGGCTCGCCTCCGAGGCCAGGGCCACCCTCACCCGCAGCATCCCGGCCGGAGCGACCGCATGACACAGACCGCCACCGAGACCGCCGCCCGGACCACCACCAGGCTCCTGCACGGCTACGGGCGCCTCACCTGGCCCCAGGCCCGTGCGCTCCTCTCCGGCTGCGCCTGCACCTGGACCGACTTCGACGGAATCCACCTGCAGGACACCCCGCCGGACGAACTCCCGGTCGCCGCCACCCACTTGTGGGCCTGGAACCGGACCGGCGACCGTCTCGTCCGCCTCCGGTTCGACGCACCCGGCATCCTCTACGCCGCCGTCCTCACCCCGGCCGCCGCCGACGACGTCCTCGACGCCGCGGGAGTGCCCCTCGCCCCCGGCTTCCCCGAGGAAGTGACCGTCACGGAACGCCGCACGATCCTCCGCGATCCGCAGGAAAGAAGCGCGGCAGCCCTTCCACCGGAGTTCACCGAGAGGACCTGGCACCTCGTCGAGGTTCCCGGCGAGTCCCCGCTCACCTTCGTACGAGCCGATCCGGACTCATGACACCCGTCCGCCTCGTCAACCTCACCCCCATCCCGTGCGTGTCCTCGACGCGCACGACCGGCTCCTCCAGGAATTCCCGCCGACCCCGCCACCGGCCCGCCTCACCGAGGAGCACCGCCTCGAAGGCGCCGTACCCGGCACACGCCTCCCGCTCCTGCGCATCGGCCACGGCCGGGTCGAGAACCTGCCCTCCCCCACGGCCGGCACCTGGTACATCGTCTCCCGCCTCGTCGCCAACGCCTGCCCCGACCGCGACGGCCTCCCAGGGGGTGCCGTTTGGACCATGCCGCAGGTCGCGGAGTTCGGCACGCCCATCTGCGGCGTTGTCGTCACTCGCCGACGCTCCGCGTCGACTCCCTCCTCCGCCTTGCATCTGCACGCACCGAACCCCGCTCACCCCGGTCACAAGGCACCGTCCATCGGAGCCGGCCTGATCCAAACGACACCCCCTAGTGCCGACCCTCGTCGTCCGCGACGCGCACGGAAACCCCACCGGATGCCGCGCCCTGGCCCGCGGCCCTCCCGCCTCTCCCGGACCCGCCCCGGAAGCCTGATGCCCTCACGCTGGACCCTCACCCTCGCCGCGGAACGCCCCGAGACCGCAGGCCCCGTCTCCCCCGCCCATCTGCACGCGGCCACCGCCGCCCTCGTCGAGCCGGCCGACGGCGACCACCACGCCCAGACCAAGCCCTACAGCGTCACCCCCCTCATGGACCTGGGCCACGGCCGGGCGCTGCTCCGCATCGGCTGGCTCACCGACACCGACCGCCCCCGGCTCGACCGGCACATCGGCGACCGCCTCCGCTTCGGCTCCCAGTTCTTCCGCCTCGTCGACGCCTGCGAAGACCTCGTCCCCTACCCCGCCCTGCGCCATCTGCCACCGGCCCGCCGCGCCCTGATCGCCTTCCGCTCCCCCACCTACTTCGCCCGCGCCGGCCGCTGGTACCCCCTGCCCGATCCGACGCTGCTCTACAACGGCCTGATCCGCCGTTGGAACACCTACGCACCGGCTCCCACGCGCATCACCGAGTCCGAACAGAAACTTCTCCTGGACACCGTCTCCATCGCCTCGGTCGGCATCCAGTCGGGCACCCACCGGCTCGCCCCCGGCAGAGGCACACGCATCACCTTCACGGGCCACGTCGAGTACACGCTCACCGGCACACACCGCACCGAAGCGGCCCCTCTGTTCACGGCACTCACCGTCTACGCGGACCTCGCGGGAGTGGGCGCCCAGACCACCCACGGCCTCGGCATGGTGGAAACCGAACTGGCGGAGTGACCGAACATTTTCGAAAGCGCGGAGCCTCCCGATTCCGGGCGCCGATTCCGGACACTCTCCGGGCATCGGATTCCCTGCACCGGCGCCCGTGTGATTGTGCACTGTACGGGACTCCGCGCATTCACCGGAGAAATCTTTCGCGATCCACAGACGCGAACCCCGACGGAACAGGCGGTCCAGGCGAGCGCCTGGATCGTCGGAGTAGGAACGTTTCCATGCCCTACGGGCGTGAATTCCAACCGAACGTCAGCGGATGGATCTCGCCATGCCTGTTGAGGAGTTTGTGTTTCCATGCCCAGCGGGCGTGAGTCTCAACGGAACCCTTGCCCCCCACGACGGGCCCGGCGGCTTGCAGCGATGATGCCCCTATGCGGAAGTCCGCACCATTGATCATGCACCTTCAATCGTAATCCTCGCAAGCAGCCCTCTGGCACCCACCGCTCATCAAGTGACTCCGGCTCTGCTCCATCGCGCATGAGTGCCGGACGGGTCGGCCATCCGACGGCTTGTCACGGGGCGGCCCTCCGTCGGGCGTGGCTGCCCGAGGCGGCCCATACCGCGCAAGGCCACCCGGTCGGCTGCCACCGTTATGGGGACGAGACTCCGGGTGATGCATGTCAATGATCTTCGCGTCGGTGACCTGCATAAGCGATCAAAAGAGAACACCCATGGCGTCTGACTGGACGACATATGTGGCGATGTCTCAGGTTGCGGGGCTGACGGGTTGTCGGTTGCCTCGTAAGCGGAACACAGCAGAGATGCCGTGCAGAGAAGCCGGACATTGTTCCGTTGGAGGATTCGCATGCGTTGTACACACATGGGCGCGGGCATCGTCCTGGCTCTCGGCGCCCTCGGATTGCACACTCCGGCCGCTGCTGCCGCGGATGGCCCGGACATCTGGATCGACCCGGGAAATGCCTCCCCGGGTTCCACGGTCACGGTCATTACCGGAGCCTGTGACCCTGACGCGGATTACGGCAAGGGCTGGTCGGAAGTGGGCGGAGAGTTCCACCTCTTCGGCGGTGACCGGAAGGGGGTGCTCACCGGCCGGTTCAAGATTCCGGAAGGGACCGATCCGGGCAACGACACCATCACCCTGAAATGTCCGCCGCGAACCAAGATCACGGAAACGTACCGGGTCGTCGGCCGCTCCCCGAACGGCTCGGTCAGGGCCGGCTTCGGACCGGCCGACGACATGGACATGAGCATGAAGCTCGCCTTGAGCGGTGGGCTGCTCGCCACGGCCGTCGCCGGGAGCATGGCCTGGATGCGCCGCCGACCGCACGGCAACCGCACCTGACCGTCCGGTCCCGCCGACCGCCCGCCATCCATCCGGGCCTGCAACCGGCCCCGGAAACGAAAAGGCATCCGGTGGCCGCGAGACCCGTCCGCCCCGAGGCCCACACACCACCCGTTGCAACGCACCCGCCGCGAAGCAAAGGCCCCGCGATGGCTCCCAAAGATTTCACCAGCGCTTTTCGGCGTCCGCCCCTCCCGGTTGTGCTCCTGCTGGTCTGCGCGGTGACGGCAGGCGCGATGCTGCTGCTCAGCGGGGGACGGAACGAGAAGCCACCGCGCCCCTCGGCGGCCCAGGCCCTCTTCCCCTCTGTCCACCCCACCATCCGCGGGCTGCCTCCCGCCGATCCGGTCCGGATCCGGATCGCCGCCATCGGCGTGGACGCCCCGATGACACCCCTGGGCCTGGATGCGGCGGGAACGCTCCAGACTCCACCCCGTGACAAAGCCGATGTCGCCGCCGGCTGGTACGGCGACGGCACGACTCCCGGCTCGGCAGGAACCGCCATCGTCGCCGGGCATGTGGACACCCCCACCGGCGCCCCCGGCGTCTTCTACCGCCTCGGCGCCCTGACCAAGGGCGCCACCATCGAGATCAGCCGGACGGACCGGAAGACAGCGGTGTTCACCGTCCGCGCCGTCGAGCTCTACGACAGGAAGAAGTTCCCCAGCAAGAAGGTCTACGGCAGCTCCGGCCGCCCCGAACTGCGGTTGATCACCTGCGGCGGCGACTACGTCAAGGGCACCGGCTACCTGGGCAACACCGTGGTCTACGCGACGCTGACCGCGGTGACGTAAGCGGTCGAACGAGCGCACAGGCCACTGAAGGCACTGCCCCGGCCTCGGCTCCGGGGCTATCCCCGCGTGCGCGGGGAGCAGACCATGGACCTGAATGCCGCATTAAAGAACCGGGGTCCATCCCAGCATTGTGGGGAGCAGGTCGCGTGGGTCTCCCGGTACAGCCGGCCGCAGGGGCCATCCCCGCGTGTGCGGGGAGCAGATGACATGAACCCGGTGCTGGAGACCCTGACCGGGGCCATCCCCGCGTGTGCGGGGAGCAGTGGCGGGGGCGGTTGGGCAGTTAGGCGGCGGGGGGGGGCCATCCCCGCGTGTGCGGGGAGCAGCTCGACGCCGCCAAGGGAGCCGCCGCATGACCGGGGCCATCCCCGCGTGTGCGGGGAGCAGGTGACCTGGTGTTCTGGCCCGGTCACGTCGCCAGGGCCATCCCCGCGTGTGCGGGGAGCAGCGCGCGAAGGCGGCCCGGAAAGCCGGGTACGTGGGGCCATCCCCGCGTGTGCGGGGAGCAGTTCGTCCGATCTTTGGACAACTCGCCGGAAGAGGGGCCATCCCCGCGTGTGCGGGGAGCAGGATCGGTGACGTCGAGCGGTCCACCTCGTGGGGGGGGCCATCCCCGCGTGTGCGGGGAGCAGCGGCACTCGGGGTCCACCTGCGGTTTTCCGTCGGGGCCATCCCCGCGTGTGCGGGGAGCAGGCCGTGCCGCTGCCCAGATTGGCGTCACCGATGGGGCCATCCCCGCGTGTGCGGGGAGCAGATCAAGAAGAACGTCCTGACACCGATCAAGACGGGGCCATCCCCGCGTGTGCGGGGAGCAGGAGGCCGGCATCCAGCCCATCCATCCTCACCAGGGGCCATCCCCGCGTGTGCGGGGAGCAGTCCGAGTACGGGCAGAGCACTGCGGGCGGCCCGGGGCCATCCCCGCGTGTGCGGGGAGCAGGCCAAGGAGGCCATGCCCAACACGGAGGGCTTGGGGCCATCCCCGCGTGTGCGGGGAGCAGTCAGCTATGACCGCATGTTCGCCGGTCAGCTCGGGGCCATCCCCGCGTGTGCGGGGAGCAGCCTGCGTGAGGAGAACCTCTACCACGACTCGTAGGGCCATCCCCGCGTGTGCGGGGAGCAGAACCCGCGCGAGTTTTTGGAAGCGGTCACCGAGGGGCCATCCCCGCGTGTGCGGGGAGCAGACTGTGTGACCTGCGGTTTTACGGTGCAGGGGCCTTGGTTTCGCCAGTTTCACCGAATCCGACAGATAGGGCATATCCCCCCCTCCGGCGCGGCTCGCCGACCTCCGGTCACCCACAACGGCGGAACCACCGACAAACCCCCGCCTCAGGCCAGGTCACTAGCTTCCCACCGCGTCCCGTTCGACCGGGCAGCTCATGCAGCGGGGGCCGCCTCGGCCGCGGCCCAGTTCGCTGCCGGGGATCTCGATGACCTCGATGCCCTGTTTGCGCAGGTGGGTGTTGGTGGTGGCGTTGCGCTCGTAGGCGATGACGACGCCGGGCTCGACGGCGAGGACGTTGCAGCCGTCGTCCCACTGCTCGCGCTCGGCCGAGTGCACGTCCTGGGTGGCGGTCAGGACCCGGATCTCGCTCAGCCCGAGGGCGGCGGCGATCGCGCGGTGCATGTGCTCCGGCGGATGGTCGGTGACCTTCAGGTCCTTGTCGCCGGCGCCCGGTTCGATGGTGTAGGAGCGGAGCATGCCGAGCCCGGCGTACTGGGTGAAGGTGTCGCCGTCGATCATGGTCATCACGGTGTCGAGGTGCATGACGGCACGCCGCTTGGGCATGTCGAGCGCGACGATCGTACGGGCCGATCCGGCGGCGAACAGCTTGTACGCGAGCATCTCCACGGCCTGCGGGGTGGTCCGCTCGCTCATGCCGATGAGCACGGCGCCGTTGCCGATCACCAGGACGTCGCCGCCCTCGATGGTCGACGGGTAGTCGGACTGCCCCTCGGACCAGATGTGGAACGTCTCGTTCTGGAAGAGGGGGTGGTAGCGGTAGATCGCCTCGAAGTGCACGGTCTCCCGCCGCCGGGCGGGCCAGCGCATCGCGTTGATGGACACGCCGTCGTAGATCCAGGCGGAGGTGTCGCGGGTGAAGAGGTGGTTGGGCAACGGAGGGATCAGGAAGTCGTCCAGGTCCATGACATGGAACCGCACGGACGTCGGCTCGGTGTGGGCCTCGAGGAACTCCCGCTTGGTCATGCCGCCGACCAGGACCTCGACCAGTTCGCGGGAGGGCAGGGGCTCGAACGCGGCCCGGAGGTGGTCGGCGGCGAGCGGCCCGTACTCCTTCTCGTCGAAGACGCGGTCCAGGACGAGCGACCGGGCCGACGGGTTCTCCAGCGTCTCGGCCAGCAGGTCGCCGAAGAGGTGCACGACGACTCCGCGATCACGCAGCACATCGGCGAACCCGTCGTGCTCGGCGCGTGCCCGGCGCACCCACAGCACGTCGTCGAAGAGCAGCTCGTCCTTGTTGCTGGGGGTGAGCCTTTTGAGCTCGAGATCAGGCCGGTGCAGGATGACGCGGCGGAGCCGCCCGGCCTCGGAGTCGACGTGGAATCCCATGCCTCCATCCTGGCCACCGGCGGCCCGCTTCACCCTCCGGTCTCCCGTTTCCGTGTCTCTTTCTTTATCCCTCCGGCGAGATTCGTCCTCTTGATGAAATCCGTCCCCACGAGGGGTTTCCCGCCGACGGGATGCCTCCCCGCCGGCGGGAAACAGACCGCCCCCTCGGAAGCCGACCGCCTCCGCCTTCGAAGGGGACCGCCCCCCAAAAGCGGGCCGGTCCCCTTCTCGTCACAGCCGGGGTCTCACAGCCGGGGGTCCACCGGCTCCGACTCCAGGGCGAGGACGCCGAACACCGCCTCGTGCACCCGCCACAGCGGTTCGCCGTCGGCCAGCCGGGCCAGGGCCTCCAGGCCGAGGGCGTACTCGCGGATCGCGAGGGAGCGCTTGTGCTGGAGGAAGCGCTGCCGCAGGCGGGCGAGGTTGTCCGGGCGGGTGTACTCGGGACCGTAGATGATCCGCAGGTACTCGCGGCCGCGGCACTTGATGCCGGGCTGCACCAGGCGGCCCTGCTCGGTCCGTACCAGTGCGTCCAGCGGCTTGACGACCATGCCCTCGCCGCCGCGCCCGGTCAGCTCCAGCCACCAGTCGACGCCGGCCCGCACCGACTCCGGGTCGGTGGTGTCGACGTACAGGCGGCGGGTGGTCTGCAGCAGACCGGTGCCGTCGTGCGCGACGAGGCGGTCGATCAGTGCCAGCTGCTCGTCGTGCGGCAGCCCGGCGAGGCTGCGGCCCCGGACCGCCAGGATCTGGAACGGTGCCAGACGGACGCCGTCCAGGCCGTCGGTGGTCCAGCAGTAGCGGCGGTAGGCGGCCGTGAACGCGGCGGCGTCGGCCGCCCGTCCGCGCTGGCGGTCGAGCAGCTCGGTGACGTCGACGCCCCGGGCCGCGGCGCCCTCCAGTGCGGCCAGTACGTCCGGGAACACCGCGCCGGAGGCCGCGCCGACCGCCGCGTACTGGGTGCGCAGCAGCCCGGAGGCCTTCAGCGACCAGGGCATCAGCTCGGCGTCGAGCAGCAGCCAGTCCGTGTCCAGCTCCGTCCACAGGCCGGCCGCGGTGATCGCCGTGCGCAGGCGGTCCAGGATCTCCTCCGTGACGGCCGGGTCGTCGAAGAAGGGGCGGCCGGTGCGGGTGTAGAGGGAGCCCGTGGGGCCGTCCACTCCGAACCGCTCGCGTGCCGTCTCCGCGTCCCGGCAGACCAGGGCCACCGCCCGCGAGCCCATGTGCTTCTCCTCGCACACGACCCGCGCGACCCCGTCCTCCCGGTACTGGGCGAACGCCTCCTCGGGGTGTTCCAGGTAACCGTCGGCCTTCGCGGTCGCCGTCGGCGCCATGGTCGGCGGCAGGTACGGCAGCAGCCGCGGGTCGACGGCGAAGCGGCTCATGACCTCCAGGGCCGCCGCCGCGTTCTCCTCACGGATGGAGATCCGGCCCGCCTCCCGGGTCTCGACGCCCCGGCGGCCGTGCACGTCGCCGAGGTCCAGCGGACGCCCGTCGTGCCCGCCGGGCGCCTCGGTGCGCAGCGGTTTCGCCGGCTCGTACCAGACCCGCTCGGCGGGTACGTCGACCAGCTCCCGCTCCGGCCAGCGCAGCGCGGTCAGCCTGCCGCCGAAGACGACGCCGGTGTCCAGGCAGATGGTGTTGTTCAGCCAGGTGGCCTGCGGGACCGGGGTGTGGCCGTAGACCACGGCCGCCCGGCCGCGGTACTCCTCCGCCCACGGGTAGCGCACCGGCAGGCCGAACTCGTCCGTCTCCCCGGTGGTGTCGCCGTAGAGCGCGTGCGCGCGCACCCGGCCCGAGGTGCGGCCGTGGTACTTCTCCGGCAGACCGGCGTGGCTGACGACCAGCCGGCCGCCGTCGAGCACGTAGTGGCTGACGAGCCCGTCGATGAACTCCCGTACCTCCTGCCGGAACTCCTCGCTCTCCTTCTCCATCTGCGCGATGGTCTCGGCCAGGCCGTGCGTGTGCTGGACCTTGCGGCCCTTGAGGTGGCGCCCGTACTTGTTCTCGTGGTTGCCCGGCACGCACAGCGCGTTCCCGGACTTCACCATGGACATCACCCGGCGCAGCACGCCCGGGGTGTCGGGGCCGCGGTCGACCAGGTCGCCGACGAAGACCGCCGTACGGCCCTCGGGGTGGACGCCGTCGACATAGCCCAGCTTGCCGAGCAGGGCCTCCAGCTCCGCGGAGCAGCCGTGGACGTCGCCGATGATGTCGAACGGGCCGGTGAGGTGGGTGAGGTCGTTGAGGCGCTTCTCGGTGACGACCGAGGCGTTCTCGATCTCCTCCGTGCCGCGCAGGACGTGCACCTTGCGGAAGCCCTCGCGCTCCAGGTGCCGCAGGGAGCGGCGCAGCTCGCGGGTGTGCCGGCGGATCACCCGGCGCGGTGTGCCGGCCCGGTCGGTGCGGGCCGCGTTGCGCTCGGCGCACACCTCTTCCGGGACGTCCAGCACGATGGCGATGGGCAGCACGTCGTGCTTCCTCGCCAGCTCGATCAACGGGCGGCGGGCGTCCTGCTGCACGCTGGTGGCGTCGACGACGGTGCGGCGGCCGGCCGCCAGGCGCTTGCCGGCGATGTAGTGCAGCACGTCGAAGGCGTCGCGGGTGGCGCTCTGGTCGTTCTCGTCGTCGGAGACCAGGCCCCGGCAGAAGTCGGAGGAGAGCACCTCGGTGGGCTTGAAGTGGCGGCGGGCGAAGGTGGACTTGCCCGAGCCGGAGGCGCCGACGAGGACGACGAGGGAGAGGTCGGTGACGGGCAGGACGCGGCCCTGCCGCGTGGGGGTCAGGGTCTCGGTCATGCCGCTGTCGCCTCCTTCTCGTCCTCGTCCCCGTACTCGTCCCCGCGCTTGTTGTTCTTGGTGTTCCTGCTCTCGTTCCCGCTCGCGCCCTCGCCCCGGGTGGCCCTGAGCGTGAACACGGCCATCTGGGTGGGCGGTCCGACCTCCGGGTCGTCGGGGCCCACGGGGCGGAACTCGACGTCGTAGCCGTGGCGTCCGGCCACGGAGTGCGCCCACTGACCGAACTGGGCGCGGGTCCACTCGAAGCGGTGGTCGCGGTGCCGGACGTGTCCGGCGGGGAGGGTCTCCCAGCGGACGTTGTACTCGGCGTTCGGGGTGGTCACGAGAACCGTGCGGGGGCGGGCCGTGCCGAACACGGCGTACTCCAGGGCGGGCAGCCGGGGCAGGTCCAGGTGCTCGATCACCTCGCTGAGCACGGCGGCGTCGTAGCCCTTGAGCAGCTTGTCGGTGTAGACGAGCGAGCCCTGCCGGAGCGTGACGCGGGCGGCCTGCCGCTCCCCCATCCGGTCCAGCTTCAGCCGCCGGGCGGCGATGGTGAGGGCCTGCATGGACACGTCGACGCCGACGATCTCGGTGAAGCGGGCGTCCTTCAGCAGTTCCTGCACCAGCCGGCCCTCGCCGCAGCCGAGGTCGAGCACCCGGGCGGCGCCGGCCTCCCGCAGGGCCGCGACGATCGCGTCCCGGCGCTGTACGGCGAGCGGTACCGGCTTCCCCTCGGCCCCGTCCCCGGTTCCGGCGGCTCCGGCCTCAGCGTCGGCCTCGGTCTCGGCCTCGGCCGCCACGGCGTTGTCCAGCTCGTCGACCTCGCTGTCGTCGGCCTCGGCCAGCCGCACCAGCTCCAGGCGCTCCCTCGCCTGCCGGGTCAGCGACCAGCGGCGCGCGAGATAGCGGCTGGTGATCAGGTTCTGCTCGGGGTGCTCGGACAGCCAGCCCTCGCCAAACCGCAGCAGCTTGTCGACCTCCTCGGAGGTGACCCAGTAGTGCTTGGCGTCGTCGAGGACGGGGAGCAGGACGTAGAGGTGGCGCAGGGCCTCGGCGAGGGTCATCGCCTCGGACTCCAGTTCGAGTCGTACGTACCGTGAGTCGCCCCACTCGGGGAACTCCTCGTCCAGCGGCACCGGTTCGGCGGTGACCGTCCAGCCGAGCGGCTCGAACAGACGCCGTACGAGGCCGGGGCCGCCGCGGGCGGGGAGGGCCGGTACCGCGATGCGCAACGGGCGTGTCTGGCCCGGGAGTTCGGGCCGGGTGTGGCACACCCCGCGCAGGGCGCTGGAGAACACGCTGCTCAGCGCCACGGCGAGCAGGGAGGAGGCGGCGTACGGACGGTCGTTGACGTACTGCGCGAGCGCCGCGTCGGGTGCGCCGCCGCGTCCCTTGCCCTTGCCCCGCCTGACCAGGGCCACCGGGTCGACCTCCAGCAGCAGCGCCGCCGTGCAGCGCTGGTCGTCCGCCTCGGGGTAGAGGACGTGCGCGGTGCCGCAGGAGGTGGAGAACGCCTGGGCCTTGTCCGGGTGCTTGTGCAGCAGGAAGCCGAGATCGGTGGCCGGTCGTTCGGCGGTGCCGGTGGTGGTGATGGTCAGGAACATGCGGAGAACCTCTCCGGCTGAGGGATGACTGAGATGCCGTGCATGGAGACGGCCGAGGAATGACTGAGATGCCGTACGCGGCGAAGCCCCTGGGCGCGCGGTCCCGGGGCTCGGCAGGACGACGCCCTCACCTTGGCACAGGAGGCCGGACCGGCGCCTGCCAATATTTGCGGCCCATATGTGCGGCCACTTCCCTTGGGCGGCGGCGTCGTTGTCAGGGAGAAGGAGAAACAGCCGGACGCCGGGGAGGCGATGAGTGGTGGAGTGGATGCCACGCGAGGAGTGGGTGAGGACGCAGCCGCAGGCGCTCCTCGCCGCGTGCGTGGTGGTGCTGGACGGCGAGGACCGCCTGCTGCTTCTGCGGTACGGCCCCGGTCAGCCGGCCGCCGGCCAGTGGTGGCTGCCCGGGGGAATGCTCGACCACGGTGAGGACCCCTGGACGGCGGCCCGGCGGGAGATGCGCGAGGAGACGGGCATCGAACTAGGGCCCGTGCCCGTGCTGATCGGTGTGGACCACCGCGTGGACGTGCTGGGCACGGGTCCCGTCCTCGACTGCTTCTTCCACGGCGGCACACTCCCCGACGGCGAGCGGACGGCCGTCCGGCTCAGTTCCGAGCACGACCGGTACGGCTGGTTCGCCCCGGCCGATCTGCTCGATCTGCCGCTGGCCGCCCCCGTGCGGACCCTCACCGCTCTGCACGAGGCGGCGCTGCGCACCACGCCGGTGTGTCTCCGGGAGGGCACACCGTGGACGTGATCCGGAAGGAGCCGCGACCGGCCGCCCGCCTCTGCGACCGGGGCGGCCGCGACCGGATCGACCGCGGACGAGCCGGCTGCGACCGGGGCGGCCGTGACTAGGACAGCTGCGACTGGACCTGGGAGGCGATCAGCTCCAGGTGGTCCAGGTCGGACAGGTCGAGGACCTGGAGGTAGATCCGGCGGGAGCCGATCTCGGCGTAGCGGCCGATCTTGTCCACGACCTCGGCCGGGGAGCCCGCCAGGCCGTTGGTCTTCAGCTCGTCGACCTCGCGGCCGATCGCCGCGGCACGGCGAGCGACCTCCTGGTCGTCCCGGCCGACGCAGACGACGAGGGCGTTGGAGCAGATCAGGTCGTCGGGGCTGCGGCCGATCGCCTCCGCGGCGGCCCGTACCCGGCCGAACTGCCGCTCGCTGTCCTCGACCGAGGCGAAGGGGATGTTGAACTCGTCGGCGTACTGGGCGGCCAGGCGCGGTGTACGGGTCGTGCCGTGGCCGCCGATGAGCACCGGGATCTTCGCCTGCGCGGGCTTGGGCAGCGCGGGCGAGTCGGTGAGCTGGTAGTACGTGCCGCGGAAGTCGAAGGTCTTGCCGACCTCCGTCGCCCACAGGCCCGTGATGATGGCCAGCTGCTCCTCCAGGCGGGCGAACCTCTCCTTGGGGAAGGGGATGCCGTACGCCTTGTGCTCCTCCTCGAACCAGCCTGCTCCCAGGCCGAGTTCGATCCGGCCGCCGGACATCTGGTCGACCTGGGCGACCTGGATGGCGAGCACACCGGGCAGCCGGAAGGTGGCGGCCGTCATCAGCGTGCCGAGGCGGATGCGCTTGGTCTCGCGGGCCAGCCCGGCGAGGGTGATCCAGGCGTCGGTGGGACCGGGCAGGCCGTCCACATGGCCCATGTGGAGGTAGTGGTCGGAGCGGAAGAAGCCGTCGAAGCCCAGCTCCTCGGCGGCCTTGGCCACGGTGAGCAGGATGTCGTAGGTCGCCCCCTGCTGGGGCTCGGTGAAGATGCGAAGGTCCATGATCTCCATCCTGCACGCCGGCCGGCACACGGGCGGACGGGCCCCACCGGCGGCCGTCGCCCTTCTGCCCGCCGGCCGGGTGACATGCGGTCAGCCCGCCTCCCGCTCCGGCAGCATCGCCTCCCGCGCCGCCAGCTTCCGCAGCATCTCGCGGACCCGGTCCCTCGACTCGTCGGCGGCGTCGATCGCCTCCATGCACTGCCAGTACGTCGTCTCGTCGGGAGCCGCGCTCGCAACGGCGACGAGGGCGATGCCGGTCTCACCGAGCAGCACGTCCAGGCACAGCAGCGTCTGACGGGCGTCGTCCAGCCTGGTGAGCCGGGCCGCCCGCAGCTCCCCGGGGTCGAGGTCCAGGACGTTCAGCACTCCGCAGCCCCGGCCCGCCAGCTCCATCAGTCCCACTGCCTCGCTGCGCAGTTCGGGCGGTCCGTGGACCGCCAGCCGGCTGCCGATCGCCTGCGCCAGGGCCTGCGCCTGCCACACCTCGGCCAGGACGACGGAGGTCTCACCGCTCCCCGCCAGGGCACGTCTGCTCGCCCGGATGAGCCGCACCGCGTCCATGCGCCGCCCCGCCTCTCGACGCGCTTGCTCGCACGTCTGTCCGAACTCCCTTGTTCACTACCCAGAGTGAAGTCATATGAGACAAAAAGCTAGAGGAAGACGGAAATCTGTGGACAACAAATAGGTTTCGACCACGTAAATCACTACTGAGCGTAATAGCGGAGGATATCATTCCCCTATCGGAAACCGCTGTTCGTTCCGGTCGATCTTCGCCTCCAGTGCCGCCAGCGGGTCCACTCCGAGCACCTCGCACAGTTGCAGCAGATACGCGAGGACGTCCGCGATCTCGTCCCGCACACGGTGCGCGGTCCTGGGGTCGGCCATGACACGGGCCGACTCCTCCGGGGTCAGCCACTGGAAGATCTCGAGGAGTTCGGACGCCTCCACACTGAGCGCGGCGGCCAGGTTCTTCGGGGTGTGGTACGGCTGCCAGCGGCGGGCCGCGGCGAACTCGGCCAGACGCCGCTGCAACGCGGCCAGGTCGGGGCGCTCGGAGTGCTCGGACTGCTCGGACTGATCGGAGTGCTCGGACTGGTCGGGGTGCTCGGTCACGGCACCAGGTCTACCACCGGTGTCCGGTACGCGGTCACCCGCCGCCGACCGCCGCGCTCTCCACGAGCCCGCTCACCTCGGTGCCGGGCGGGGTGAGCAGGAAGACATTGCGGTCGACGCGGTGCATCCCGCTGTTCAGGCCGAAGACGACCCCGGTGCTGAAGTCCAGGACCCGCTTGGCCACGTCGTTCTCCGCACCGGTGAGGTCGAGCAGGACCGGGACACCCGCCATCAGGGTCTCGGCGACCTCGCGGGCGTCCGCGAACACGTTCACCCTGAGGACGACGAAGCGGCGGCGCATCTCCGTCTCCGCCTCCGGCGGCGCATGGTGGTCCGCGGCGGACGGCCAGGCGTCGCGGCCCCGCAACGGAACGACCTGGGCGAGCCCTTCCCACTGTTCGTCGGTGACGTCGCGACTGCTCACCGGCTCCCCCTGTCCTGACTCGCGCTTCTCGCCTGCACCAGCCAATTCTTACGCAACGTCACCCGTTCGGCGCAGCAACGACACGGTGTGCGACGGCAGAGGCCGAGCTTGTCCGAAAGCGACGGGGAAACGGCGCGAACGGAACGCCCGTGGCGCGGCCGTCATGGGCCGCCGCGCCACGGGCGGGTCTCCGGGTGCCCGGAGGAACTAACCCGTACTGCAGGAGACCGTGGGCCAGGTCCAGTTGCCGTTGGCCTGGATGGTCACGCCCCAGTTGTTGCCGTTGCCGTTGGGCCTGGCGACCAGCACCTGGGAGCTGGGATAGCTCGCGCTGACGTTCCAGGTGGCGATGATCCTCGCCGGGTACGGCACATTCATCGTCACCGTCCAGTTGCTGGAACCGCTGACCGAGACATTGAGGTTGTAGCGGTCGCTCCACTGCTGACCGGCGGAGAGCGTCGCCGTGCAGCCGCCGGGACCACCGCCGCCGTCGTTGCCGCCGCCGTCGGGGGCGACCGCGCGGCCGGTCTGCGGGGAGATCATGCCGGCGCACAGCCCCTTGGCGGCCAGCGTCTGAGCGATGCGCGGGATCGCGGCGAGGGTGTTGGCGGGCCACTCGTGCATAAGGATGATCTGGCCGTCGCCGAGCCGGGAGACCGCCTGCACGATGGCGTCGGTGCTGGCACCGTTCCAGTCCTGCGAGTCGACGTCCCAGAGGACCTCGGTCAGGCCGTACTTGGCCTCGACCGACCTCAGCGTCGCGTTGGTCTCGCCGTAGGGCGGGCGGAACAGCTTCGGTGTGCCTCCTCCCGCATTCGCGATGGCCTGCTGGGTCCGGGAGATCTCGGAGTCGATCTGCGCCTGGCTCTGCTGGGTCAGGTGGGGGTGGGTGTAGCTGTGGTTGCCGACCCACATGCCCGCGTCGACCTGTGCCTTGACCTGGGCCGGGTAGGCGGCGGCGTACTGGCCCTGATTGAACATCGTGGCCCGCAGCCCGTTCTGTCTGAGGGCGTTGAGCAGGGCCGGTGTGCGGTCGTTGGACGGGCCGTCGTCGAAGGTGAGTCCGACATAGCCGTTGCAGGTGGCCGCCTGTGCGGGGGCCGCGTCGACGGTGAGGGTGCCGGCGACGGCCAGCGCGGCGGCGGCCAGTGCCGTGACCAGGGACCGTAATGAAGGGAGTGGTTTTCTTCTCACGTGAGGTGGACCTTTCCTTGACCTCTCGGTGGTGTGGAGGGCGGTCAGCTCGTACTGCAGGAGACCGTGGGCCAGGTCCAGTTGCCGTTGGTCTGGATGGTCACGCCCCAGTTGTTGCCGCTGCCGTTGGGCCTGGCGACCAGCACCTGGGAGCTGGGATAGCTCGCGCTGACGTTCCAGGTGGCGATGATCCTCGCCGGGGACGGCACGTTCATCGTCACCGTCCAGTTGCTGGAACCGCTGACCGAGACATTGAGGTTGTAGCGGTCACTCCACTGCTGACCGGCGGAGAGCGTCGCCGTGCAGCCGCCGGGACCACCGCCGCCGTCGTTGCCTCCGTCCGAACCGGAGCCACCCACGGTGATGTTGGAGTTTCCGCTGCTCTGGTAGCCCTCGGTGGCGAGGATCATGTAGTTGAAGGTGCCCAGGTTCATGCCGTTGCGGGCCCAGGCGTCGAAGTGGTTGCCGGTGGTGATGGTGCCGCCGGTCCGCTTGGACTGCCGGACGCTCCAGTACTGCTTGAAGGTCTTGGTGCCTTCGATGGAGGGAGCGTTGTACCGCGTCGTCTCGTAGATGTCGTACGTGCCGCCGTCGCTGGTGACCGTGCCCTTGTACGTTCCCGTGGGCCGGTAGGTGCCCCAGTTGTCGACGACGTAGTACTCGATGAGCGGGTTGGTGGTCCATCCGTAGAGGGCCAGGTAGGCGTTGCCGGACGGGTTGAAGGTGCCCGAGTAGGTCACCGTACGGCGTCCGCCGGTGCTCCAGCCCTTGCCGGCGACGAAGTTCCCGGTGTTGCTCCATGAGGTGCTGTAGTTGCCGCCGGAGCCCATGTTCATGGAGACGGTGCCCTGGCTGTCGGTCCAGAACGAGTAGAAGTACCCGTTGTGGGTGCCGGTCTGATTCGTGGTGACGACGGTGTCGGCCCTGGCCGTGCCGGGCAGCGTCGCCGCCGCGAGGGCGGCCAGCGCGATGACGCAGACACTCCTGATGAGGAGTGCGAGGCGACCGCTTCCGCGGCCCCTCGCCTGGACGAGCGCATTCATGTCCGTGCGTCCTCCTCGTGAGGGCTGATGGGTGCGGACAGCACGACGGAACCCTGCGGGCTCGGCGCCGCGCATCGCATGACAGTTTTGATTTGGGCACGTCAAGCGTCAATAGTTTCGGTAAGAATTTCGAAACATTCGCCTTGCCCGCGAGACCTCGAACGGAACGAATTCCCAGTTAAGAGCACTTGTCGGCCCGAGAGGGGCCAGCCGGACACCGCACCCGCAGATCTCAAGATCAGAAAGCGGCCCGACAATTTCGAAAGTTTCGAATACGAGGCAGCCGAGGCCGAACGGTTAAAGTCTTCCGAGTTCGTTCTAGAACCCGATCGATGTCAGACATGTCAGACAGGGAGACCGTCATGGGGGCCGCCCGTATGAGCAGAACGCCGCTACCTGGAATAGGAACACGTTACGACCTGACCACACGGGAGCGGCGCCGTCTGTCGGTCGTGGCTCACCTGGACGGCACGCGAACCCTCAGCACGTACCGGGAGGACGACCCGGACGCCTGCGCCCTGTCGGTACGGCTGACCTCGGGAGAGGCGGAGAGCCTCATCGACGCGCTGGCACCGGCGCACCACAGCCCCAACCTGCTGTCGACCACCGAGCTGGGCCTGGTGGCGGAGCGGATCGAACTGTCGCCGGCGTCCCACTGGAACGGACGGCTGCTGGGTGAGACCCGGATGCGCACGGAGACCGGTGTGTCGATCGTGGCCGTGCTCCGCAGAGCCGAGGCCATTCCCTCCCCCGGTCCGGACTTCCGCCTGGCGGGTGGTGACATCCTGATCGTCATCGGCACGCGCGAGGGCGTCGACGCCGCCGCCGCGATCCTCGGGCGGGAGTGAGTCGATGCATTCTTCTGCGATCTTCCTGATCGAGTTCGGTGCGATCATCCTTGCACTGGGTCTGCTGGGCCGGGTGGCCGGACGGCTGCAGTTCTCGCCGATTCCGCTGTATCTGCTGGCCGGCCTGGCCTTCGGCAAGGGAGGACTGCTGCCGCTCGGTGCCAGCGAGGAGTTCGTGGCGATCGGCGCCGAGATAGGCGTCATTCTGCTGCTGCTCATGCTCGGCCTGGAGTACACGGCCAGCGACCTGGTCTCCAACCTCAAGACCCAGTACCCGGCCGGTCTCGTGGACGCGGTGCTCAACGCGACGCCCGGAGCCGTGCTGGCGCTGCTCATGGGCTGGGGCCCGGTCGCGGCCGTGGTGCTCGCCGGTGTGACCTGGGTCTCGTCCTCCGGGGTGATCGCCAAGGTGCTCAGCGACCTGGGCCGGGTGGGCAACCGCGAGACGCCGGTCATCCTCAGCATCCTGGTCCTCGAGGACCTGTCGATGGCGGTCTACCTGCCGATCATCACCGCCCTGCTCGCCGGGGCCGGTCTCGCGGCGGGCAGCATCACCCTGGCCATCGCCCTCGGTGTCGCCGGACTGGTCCTGCTGCTCGCCGTGCGCTTCGGCCGCCACCTCTCCCGCTTCGTCTCCAGCGACGACCCCGAGAAGCTGCTGCTGGTGGTGCTGGGTCTGACCCTGCTGGTCGCCGGTGTCGCGCAGCAGCTCCAGGTCTCCGCCGCCGTCGGCGCCTTCCTGGTCGGCATCGCCCTGTCCGGCGAGGTCGCCGAGAGCACGCACAACCTGCTCACCCCCCTGCGGGACCTGTTCGCCGCGATGTTCTTCGTCTTCTTCGGACTGCACACCAACGCCGCGGACATCCCGCCCGTGCTGCTGCCCGCACTCGCCCTGGCGGTCGTCACCGCCCTGACGAAGGTGGCCACCGGCTACTGGGCGGCACGGCGTGCCGGAATCTCGGCCAAGGGCTGCTGGCGGGCCGGTGGCACCCTCGTCGCCCGCGGTGAGTTCTCCATCGTCATCGCCGGCCTCGCCGTCACCGCGGGCGTCAATCCCGCCCTCGGCCCCCTGGCCACCGCGTACGTGCTGATCCTGGTCATCCTCGGGCCGCTCACCGCCCGCTACACCGAGCCGATCGCCCGGCGCTTCACCCGCCGCCGGGAGGCCGTCCCCGCGTCCGTGGCCGTGTCCCAGGACTCGACGGCCACCATGACGTCGGCCTCGGACACGGCGGCGGACGACCAGGCCCCGGCCGGCCGGTGACGGCCAAAAGCGCCGAAGCCGGCCGTGTCCGGCGCCGGACACGACGGTTACGCCGGTTACGGCAGATGCGACGGCCCGTCCTGACGCCGATCGCGGGCGGCGAAGTCCCCCGCGATCGGATCGAAGGTCACCCAACGGACGCCCATGTGGGAGCGGGGCCGGTCGGCCGGCCCGCGCCGTCCGGCGTCCACTCCCACGACGCCCATGGCCGTCGTCGGTTCACCGGCAGGGTGCGCGGCCAGGCGATCCCGTCGGCCGTCTCCTGCTGTCTCCATCCCCCTGTCCGTCTCCCCGCATC